>JAPOPA010000338.1 GCA_026713145.1 Chloroflexota bacterium | reverse complement strand
CTGCCCGTTATGGCGCACCCACTGTACTACGAGCGAGAGGATACCCAAAAACTGAGACGTGTCGTTGCAAGTCTCAAGGAGGCAGGGATGATCGGCCTCGAAGTACATTACGGCGAGTTCACCGAGAGCGAAATCGACATGCTCGCGAACATCGCAGCCGAGCTGGATCTGGTCCCGTGCGGTGGCAGTGACTATCACGCGTCCGGCAAGCCCGGAGAGATCATTCCCGGCGAGGCCGGCCCGCCCATAAGCACCGTCGAGGCACTCCGGGAGAAGAAGGGTTTGGCAGGAGTGTCATGACCATCACCGCGCTGGCGTTCATCGTTGGAGCATACCTGCTTGGCGCGATTCCGTCGTCCTATCTGGTGGCTCGCTTCCTCAAGGGAGTCGACATCCGCGAGACCGGCTCCGGCAACGTCGGGGCTTCAAATCTCAGCGAGCACGTCGGTCGCCTGATCGGAATCTCCGTCGGCTTTTTCGACCTCATTGTTAAGGCCGCCGTGCCCATCCTCCTCGCACGGTTACTCGACCAGGACCTGACCGTCCAGGCCGCCGTCGGTCTCGCCGCCGTCCTGGGCCACAACTGGTCTCCCTACCTCCAGATGACGGGCGGACGCGGCATCTCTACCGTCATCGGCATAATGGTCGCCTTCTTCATGTGGCAGGAAATACTCATTGCTCTCATCCTCGTCGGCCTCATAGGCACCCTCTGGCTAAAGGACATGGCGTTCTGGGTGTTCGTCATGATCGTTGCGCTGCCGGGCTTCGTGTATTTCTTCGACCTCATCGACTTCTTCAACCTCTTCGAGCGCGACATGACGATCGTCATCCTGTTCGCCTGTCTCGCAGTCGCGCTTCTGGCAAAGCGCCTGACCGCCAACTGGGAACGACCGGAGCAGGGCTACAACTGGAGGGTCTTCGTCTATCGCGCCCTCTGGGACCGTGACGTCCGGAGCCAGGAGGAGTGGACTCGCCGGGGTATCGAAGGGGAGGCGACGTAGTGGCCGAGCAGGGAACAGACGAGACCTACTGCGCGCGGCACAAGGACACTCCGACAGGCCTCCGCTGCGGCCGCTGCGACACCCCCGTTTGCCCCAATTGTATGGTCCACGGCCCCGTCGGCGTGCGCTGTCCCGACTGCGGCAAACCACCCAAGCTGCCCCAGTTCGAGGTCTCGACGCCGCTGATGCTCCGGGCCGTCGCAGCGAGCCTTGTGATTGGGTTCGCCGGTGGCTTCGTTCTTCTCTTCGTTATCGGCTTCGGATTTCTCTACCTGCTGGCGGCAGCTGCATTCGGCTACGTGCTTGCCGAGGGAACAAGCTACGCCGCGAACAAGAAGCGTGGGCCGAAACTCGCAACCATCGCCGCCATAGGGGCGGTGGTGGGACACGCGCCGATCATCGCGCTATTGGGCGTAGTGACCATCTTCGTACTACTGGGGGCCATAGTGGCCGCTGTCGTAGCCTTCATACGACTCAGACAGCCGTAGCTTCCCTAGGGAAGCGTCTCCACGATTTCCACGGCCGTTAGAGCCTCAAGGAGCGCGGCGACGTTTACGTCCTTCTTCGTGTGGTGGCGCAGGGGAAGTTCGGGGTCGACGCTGTAGAGGTTGTTTCTACCGCTCTTGTGCCGCTGAATGTATCCCGCCTCCTCAAGATCGGAGATGATCTTGTGGGTGGTGCGCTCGGTGATGCCGACATGGTTCGATATCTCCCGAGCGGTGTGGTCGGGATTGTGGTAAATGTAGCTGAGGACCAACCCGTGGTTGGTGATGAAGGTCCATCCGGTGGGGCGCATAGTGTTAACCGGCCTACCTGCTGGATCTGGGCGAATCGTAACACACGCCGATTCCGTCCGCAATAGCACCGTCTATCGCATCACCATGCGGTAAACAGCTAACAGATTAACGACCGCTTTTCCCCCCTACTCCCCCGCCAGCGTCTCCGCCAGCTTGACCAGAGTCCTCACCATGACGCCCGTTCCACCTTTCACGGTATACCCGCTCGTTTTTCTGGAAAACGACGTCCCGGCGATGTCGACGTGCGCCCATGCGGCGTCTCCCGCGAACTCCCCGATGATGAGCGCCCCCGTGATCGACCCTGCCGGGCGACCCCCCGTGTTCTTGATATCCGCCACGTCGCTCCGGTACTGCTCCTTGTACTCATTGTAGGTCGGAAGCTGCCACAGCCGCTCGCCCGCCATGTCGCCGGACTCCTTGACCTGGTCGATGAACGCCTGGTCACTTCCGAACAGTCCGCTACATATGTGCCCCAGCGCGATGCTCATCGCTCCGGTCAGCGTGGCGATGTCGACGATTCTTCGGATCCCCTGGGAGTGCGCGTAGTGCACGGCGTCTGCGAGGACGAGCCTGCCCTCGGCATCGGTGTTGTCGATCTCGATTGTCTTGCCGCTCATGGTCCTGACGATGTCGCCCGGCCGCTGCGCTCCGCCGCCCGGCATGTTCTCCGTCGCCGCCACGATGCCCGTGACGTTGATCTTCGGCCCGACCTGTCCGATCACCTTCATGGCGGAGATCACCGCAGCGCCGCCCGCCATGTCGCCCTTCATGTCTCCCATGTTTGCCGACGGTTTGATCGATATGCCGCCGCTGTCGAACGTGATCCCCTTGCCGACGATGGCCAGGTTGTTCTCAGGATTTTCAGGATCGCCGTCGTACTTCATGACGATCAGTTTGGGTGGCTCCTTGCTGCCCTGTGCCACGCCGAGGAACGCCCCCATGCCCAGCGCTTCCAAGTCCGGCGTGTCCAGCACGTCGATTTCGAGACCGGAGTCGTCGGCTGCTTTGAGGGCTCGCTCCGCCATGCGTGAGGGGGTCATTCGGTTGCCAGGCTCATTTACCATGTTGCGACAAATCGTGACCGCGTCCGCGATCACCAGCCCTCGATCGACGCCCATCTGTAGCGCCGCCAGCTTTGAGGCGTCGTACTCCACGATCTCGACCGTCTCGACCGACTTTTCGTTATTCTTCGACGACTTGAACCTGTCGAATTCGTACAGCCCCAGCACCGTCCCTTCGACGATGGCCTGCGCCGACTGCGCCGCGTCCATTCCGCCAATGCCGGCCCCGTGCGCTATGGTCGAGAATCTCGACACGCCGATCTTCTGGAGTCGCCGTGCCGTCTCGCCCGAAACTGAGCGGACTACCTCGGCATCGAAGACGGACGACTTGCCAAGTCCCACAACCACCACTCTCGAGGGAGCGATTTTCCCCAGCGTGTGGATGATCGTCACTTCGCCGCGTTTGCCCTTAATCTCGCCGGCGGCGACTAGGCCTGAAATAGCCCCGTCCAGCGCCCTGTCGACCGCGCCCGTCGCCCCCCCGGGATCGGTCACCCCCTCGAACAGATTAACTACGATCGCGTCCGTATCTCGAACGGTGATATCACCGGCGGTTACATCGAACTTCATGCCTACACTCCTCATTTTTCAGTAACTGAGAATTGCTCGAAACGATTATAGGCGAGTCGAACGCGAATGTGTGCCGACCCCAATTTGAACTCCGACCAACCCCACTCGCTTCACTGTACTTTCTTCATTCTAGCCCCCTACTTTCTTCTTCCCACCCACTCCCTTTGCTATAATCCCCAGCAGGCAGCCAACAAAAGGAGGCGAGATGCAGCGCTCACGAAGCCAACGAGAGACCGATCTCCTCAAGAGGGTCTCGCAGCACATGCCGGGCGGCAGCAACGGCAACACGATCCACATGAACGTCGTCATAGAACGCGGCGAGGGGTCCAAGGTCTGGGACGTCAGCGGCAACGAGTACGTCGACTACGCACTCGGCTCCGGCCCGATGTTCATCGGCCACGCCCATCCGAAGGTCGTTGAGGCGCTGAGAGATCGCGTCGGCAAGAGCTTCACCTTCTTCAGCCTGACCGAAGAGGCCATCCTCCTTGCCGAGGAGATCTGCCGCGCCGTCCCCGCCGCCGAGCAGGTCCGATTCGCCAGCGGCGGGACCGAGGCCACCCTCCTCGCCATGCGAGCCGCGCGCGCCTACCGCGGACGTGACAAGATCCTCAAATTCGAGGGCGGCTACCACGGCATGAACGAGTATGCTCTGATGAGCCTCGCTCCCTCCAAGCTCATGGACTTTCCCCGTCCCGAGCCCGATTCCGTCGGCATCCCTCGCTCCATCCAGGAAGAGGTGCTCGTCGCACCCTTCAACGACCTCGAGACCACAACCGCCATCATCGAGAAGTACCACGATGAGATCGGCGGCGTCATCGTCGAGGCGTTCCAGCGTGTCATCAATCCTCAGCCCGGCTTCCTCGAGGGGCTGCGGGAAATCACCAACCAGTACGGCATTCCCCTGATATTCGACGAGATCGTGACGGGATTCCGGTTCTCCTACGGCGGCGCACAGCAACACTACGGCGTCACACCCGATCTCTGCTCGCTCGGCAAGATCGTCGGAGGCGGCCTTCCCCTCTCAGCCGTCGCGGGCAAGGGCGAGATCATGCAGGTCTTCGACGCCGCCCACGCCGACGAGACCGGCCCCATGCCGCAGGTCGGCACGCTCAACGGCAACCCGGTAGCGTCCATCGCCGGACTCGCCACCCTCGAGGTCCTCCGCGAGCCGGGCATCTACCAGGAGACCTTCGCGCGCGGCAGGCGTCTCCGCAAGGGGTTCCAGGACGCCCTCGACCAGGCCGAGATTCCCGCGCAGGTTATTGGTCACGACACGGTGTTCGACATTTACTTCACCGACGACGACAAGCCCATCGCCGACTACCGCGACACCGTGAAGGGCGACAAATCCAAGATGATGAAGCTCAACGACCTTCTCCTCGAACGCGGCGTCTTCAAGGGCGACACCAAGTACTACGTCTCCACCGCCCACACCGACGACGACATCGACCGCACCCTCGACATCTTCCGCTCCGCCATCGACAAGCTGTAGGCGTATTCCCAAAAGTTCTTTCCGTTCACTCTGAAGAGAACTAGACCCCGTTTAGCCTTGATAGAGGCTTAAATCTCCATTTAATCTGAGTGAACTAGACCCCGTTCACCCTGAGCCTGCGGAAGTGCAATAGGACCATCCATGCATCCCCAAGCTCATAGCGAACGGTTTCAGTCCGCGCGCTCGACACCCACTAAATGGCAGACCTTTCTGATCGCCCATCGTAGCGCACAGCCCCATAGTCATCATTTGAGTTGCAAGGCTGGGAATCAATGCAAGACTCTCGGCATAGTTGAGACGAGAATAGGATGACTAAGAACTGCTGGACCTTCTTGCCGCTGGTTACGGTCCTGGCGCTATTTTCCCTGGTGGCCTGT
>JAPOPA010000254.1 GCA_026713145.1 Chloroflexota bacterium | reverse complement strand
TGATCCTCTCTCTTGTAGTTGGAGTACGTCGTGAAATGACCTGCTACGTCTTTTGCATGATGGCCAACTCACAACACATCAGCTGCCCTGAAGTGCCAAATTGACCCCACGCAGAGGGAACAAGGAATAGCAAAAGAAGACAACTTTGTAACCGTCCCCGAACGGGGGACAATTGGCTGTGGCAAGGTCAGTCGGGGGAGATATGGCGAGCGTGACTTTTCAGGAATAAACGTCCCTTATCGTCAGGTCTTGTGAAATCGGGAAAATGACTTCTCTACGATGCATGACGACGAAAGAAGTCCGTCACACGATTTCATGGAGTGGCCATGGAAACGATTGCCTGTCTTCGGGTATCGACCGGGACGCAGGACCTCTACCAGCAACGGCTGCCCATCTTCGACTGCGCCCAGAAGCAGAGACTCACGGTAGACGAGTTCGTCGAAACCAAACGCTCTTCGCAGCAGGCCGCCCAGAGCAGAGACGTGGATTAATGGAGAGGGTCGAAGCGATGCAGCGGGGCGACCGGCTCATCGTCAGCGAGTTGTCGCGACTGGGCCGAAGCCTCGGACAGATCCTGCACGTCATTGATCGCCTGATCCACAAAGGCGTGCGCCTCGTGTCGATCAAGGAGTCCATCCGGTGGAGGGCGAGCAGAATCTCCTGACCAAGGCGATGATCCTTCGGGCTCTTCGCCGAAATCGAACGGGACATGATCGTGGAGCGCACCAAGGAGGGTCTGGCCGGCACCAGGGCGCGCGTCAAACGCCTCGGTCGGCCCAAGGGGGCACGGAGAAAGTCGAAGCTCGACGGCAGGGAAGACGATATCCGGACGTTTCTGACAAAGGGCGCCTCGAAGGGCTCCAACGCACGCATCATGGAGGTCTCGTCGTACTATCACAGAGGAGAATGGGAGAGCGTCCCTGTCATGGGCCGCAGTCCATGTGGTCATCTTGCCTGCAGCCAGTGATTTCATTGATTACAGGGAGGGAAAACTGCTAGATCGAGGTTCCCATAACCGAGGCCCAAAATCCGGTAGGAGGAGTTCCGCAGGGTCGGTTTCCGTCTGCCGCAGGAGATCAGGCGCTGAATGGCGGCGAGGGTAGAATTCTCATCCACTGCGGAGAAGGATTGGTGCGAGCGGGTCAATTTACCACGGAAATTATCCGACTCGATAACGCCAATCCAAGCGTCGATAACGCCAATCTAAGCACTTTATCTGCCATGGTCATACGGCGTAAAGTCACGGTGCAGCCACATGACGTAGAATATCTGCCCTTGGCGGTATCCCACCATTACTTTCCGCCCCGAAAAACGGAAGGCAAGAAAACTTACATCTGAATAGATGTGTTTCGAATGGAGTGATGTGTTTCGAAATGCCCGTTCGAATGCGGTTTTGATGCAGGACGATTTCGAGGTCACCGAAGAGTAGAGGCACAAGTCATTGGCCAGCAATTTGTGATGGCATTATTTGATAGATTGTCGTCAGAGGAGCGTCAGACCGAAAAGGAGGCGATGACATGAGCACAACCATCACCGTCCGCGACATCGACCCCGGGGACAAGTCCTGGCTCCGACGCGAAGCCCACCAGATCGGAATATCGATGGAAGAACTCGTCCGCCGCCTGATCCACGAGGAGCGTACGAAGACCGAGTGCCGCAGGAAGCCGTCAGAGGCGTTTGCTCGGCATTTTGGCGTTGATCACGGTATTGACCTGCCGCCCCGGGTCCGTTGCAGCTACAGACCGTTGTATTTCTCAGATAAGGGGGAGGAATGACAGCTCCCCTAGCGTGGCCTATAAACACGAACGTGGTTTCCGAGATGATGCGGTCGCGGCCCGAGCCGCGGGTAGTCAGCTTCCTCGATTCGATCGTAGACGAGGGCCTGGGTCTGGCGTCGATTACTGTCTGGGAGTTACTTGACGGCATTGGCCGTCTGGCTCCTGGACAGCGAAAGCGCAGCCTTGCCGAACGGTTCGACGATCTTCTCGATGACTTGTTCCAGGATCGAATCGTAGATTGGAGCCTCGCCGTTGCGTAGGCATGCGCGAGAATCATGGAGGACAAGCGTCGCCGCGGCGAGCCACTCGACGACCATGTGCCCGACGCCTTCCTCGCGGCAGTCGCAACCACCCGCGGGCTCGCCATCGTGACGAGGAACACGGGTGAGTTCCGAAACACCGGGGTTAAGACAGTCGATCCTTGGACGGCCAGGCCCAGATAATATTCTGCTCTGCGAAGGGCGCCGAGTTGTTTGATGGCGAAGTTTGTAGATCGTGATCAGTCGCAGTTGTACCTCCTGCCGATAGTCATGCGTGAGTGGGTGCGGGAGGACGACTTGGCCCGCTTCGTCGTGACAGCGGTGGAGCGGGTGCCGATGTCGGCTTTCGTGGTGAACGAGCGTGGTACGGGGTCGGCCCAGTATCACCCGCGGACGATGCTGGCGTTGTTGGTGTAGTGCTACGCCAACGGGATATTCGGCTCGCGGCGAATTGAGCGGGCGACCTACCCGTCCATCTGTTCGTATGCCCCTCGTAGTTCTATTGCCAGTACATGCACGCCGTCGACACTAATTTCCTACTTGGTTATCGCCACCGCATGCCTTTCAAGGGTTTCCAGCCGCCGGTTTGCGACCTACCGGACGCAGGTTCATTCCGGCCGTGAATTCGACGGAATAGAGGGCGATGTTTTAGCGGCGCATAACAGGAAGGCGGTCAACGAGAACTGCTTTTGCCGGAGGTAAGCTCAATTGTCGCTAG
>JAPOPA010000251.1 GCA_026713145.1 Chloroflexota bacterium | reverse complement strand
GGCGGCGATGTCGGGGCCGAGCATCTCGTCGAGCTCTTCAGGTGTGTTCGGGCGATGGGTTCCCGTGGCGATCATGATGGTGATCTGGTCCGACGGCACATGCGCCAGCTCTCGCAGGAGCACGGGCAGCACGGTGCTCGACGGCATGGGACGTGTGACGTCGCACACGGAGATGGCGACCGTCTGATTGGGCTTGACGAGTCGGCGGAGAGTCGGCCCTCCGCCCAGGGGATTGCGGAGGGCGTTGCGGATCGCTCCCTCCTGGTCGGGAAGACCGGGAACGTAGGTCGGCTCGATGACCGTTGTGAGGTCGTCGGGAAGTTCGACCTCGAGACCGGTGCGTCCGTAGGCGAGGTTGACCAGCATCGCTACGCCTTGAGCAGTTCTTGGCAGAACTCCACGCACTGGACGAGCTCAGAGATGACGACGTACTCGCGGAGCGTGTGCATGTTGTAGTCGGCCATGCCGCACACGATGGCGGGAATGCCGTTCGCCCAGAAGACGTTGGCGTCGCTCCCGCCGCCCGAAAGCTGGAAGTCAGGCTCGAGTCCGATGGCGCGGAGGGCGGTCGTCACCCGCCGAGTCGTATCATGTTCCTCTTCGATGCGGAACGTCTTGAACTTGGGGTAGATGTCGCTCTCGATGGAGGCTTCGGGATACTCCGCGCTCACGTCGGTCAGGACGTTCTGTATTTCGAGCAGCAGGTTGTCGAGCGTTTCCATGTTCAGGGTGCGGAACTCGCCGGTCAGGGTCGCGCTCTCCGGCACGGTATTGCGAGTCGAGCCGCCCTCGATGGTGCCGATGCTGAAGGTGGTCTCCTCGTCGAGCCGCCCCTGTGGGAGCCGCGTGATGATCTCCGAGGCGACGCGAATGGCCGAGATGCCGTTCTCCGGCTCGATTCCCGCGTGTGCGGCCCGCCCCGTGATGGTGAAGTCGTACGCGATATAAGTCGGACTCGCCAGCGTGATGCGGTTGACCGGCCCCTCGCGGTCGAAGACTATCGACTCCCGCGCCCTGACCTTGGAGAAATCGAGCTTATGAGCGCCGATGAGGCCCGGCTCCTCTTCCCTCGTCAGGACGACCTCGACGGGAATGGACGCCGTCCCGACCTCCCGCATCGACGTGAGCGTTTCGAGAATGATCGCCAGGCCGGCGTTGTCGTCGCCGCCGCCGATGGTGCTGCCGTCCGAGGTTATGCGGTCGCCGTCCACGATGGGCTTGATCCCGTTGCCCGGTGACACCGTATCGAGATGGCCCGACAGCATGAAGGGGTCGTCCCCCTCCTCGTGCGCGATGAGGTTGCCGTAATCGTCCGTCTCGACCTCGAAACCGAGGGAGGTCAGACGGCGCGTCATCTCCTCCGCTTTGGCCGTCTCATTGCCCGACTCGCTGTCGATCTGCACGAGGTCGCAGTACGTCTCCACCAGGCGGTCTCGGTCGATCATGTCTTCCCCCTTCGCGGCGCGATTTCGCTCTACCGACAGTATAGCAAGACGGGGGGAAGTACGGCCCAATTAGCGAAGCTCGATGTGCTCGGCGTCGGGCGGGACGGGCAGGGCGTCTTCGTGCACCGGCTGCACGGTCGCCCCCCACTCCTTGATGATGTCCATTTCACGGAGCATCGCCGTGCTCTGCTCGTAGATGTCGTCGGGGTCCCAGCCGTCCAGCAGACGCGCCATCAGGCGCTCTCGTACGAGGGCGTATGCGGGATCGGGTCCCAGGTCGTGGAGTTCCCCGGGGTCGTCATCAAGGTTGAATAGCGCGGGGGAGTCGTGCCCGCGGTAGTAATACAGCTTCCACGGCCCCTGCCTCACCATCCGTGAGGGCGGGTCGGTCCCAAGACCGGGTACGCCCGTCATCCCGTGCAGCTCGCTGAAGGTCTCGTCGGGACGGGTCTGGTCAGTGCAGCCCTGCAACTCCGTCCACAGCGAACGCCCCGCGATTCCAGGCAACTCGCCGGCCCCTGCCGCCTCAACGAATGTCGGCGCGAGGTCGAGTGTGTTGCAGATGACCCGATTCCTTGATCCGCTTGGCACGACGCCCGGCAATCTCGCGATCAGGGGTACGCCCACCGACTCCTCGTAGTAGCTGCTCTTCCACCACATCCCGTGCTTGCCCGCCGCCTCGCCGTGGTCGGTCGTGTACACCACGAGCGTGTCCTTCGCCAGACCGGTCTCGTCGAGCTTGTCGAGCACCCTGCCGACCGAGGCGTCGAAGAGTTCGCACATGCCGTAATACGCCGCGCGGGCCACCCGTATCTGGTGCTCGGTGAGCGGCTCGTCGATGTGCCGGAGTTTCTTCATATCCTTGACGGCCTGCGGCTGCCGCTCCAACTCCTCCATAGTCGGCATAGGCACGTCGACCTTGTCGTAGTAGTAGTCGAATAGTGCTTCCGGCGCAAAGAAGGGACAGTGCGGCATCATGAATCCCGCGACGGCGGCAAAGGGTCCGTCTCGACCGGAGGCTTTTTCGTCAAGGTACTCGACGAGCGTATCGGTCACCATGTCGTCGAAGGCGTTGTAGCTCGTGAGGCCCACGCCCGCCATCTCGACGCTCACGCGGTGCTGTGAGGTAGTGTCCTTAGGAATGTCTCGAAATATCGGCTCACCCTGCATCGGCGCTCCAGGATGAGTGGCCATGTATTCACCGAGGGGTCTCCGTTCGAAGCCGTGCCTCTGGTCGGGCCCGACGAAGTGCATCCGGCCGATCAGGGCCGTCTCGTAGCCGGCGATGCCGAGGGAGTGCGCCCACGTCGGGATGCCGGAGTGGAGCACGTTCTGGTTCGTCCACACCCTGTTCCCCGTCGGCGTCCGTCCCGTCATGAACGACATCCGGCTGGGAACGCACACGGGGGCAGGGCAGTAGGCGTTGTCGAACAGCATCCCTTCTGACGCCAGCCTGTCGAGGTTCGGCGTCCGCACCAGCGAGTCGCCGTAGCAGCCCAGTTGCCGCTTGCTGTGCTGGTCGGACATCAGCACGAGGATGTTGGGGCGGCTCGCCTCTGTGCCTTCACTCATATCATTAGACTCCGACCAGTAGCTCCACGACTACTCCGGCAGTATCGTCTTCGACCGCACCGTCTGCGCGGCCAGCCTGTCGGGGTCGGGCTGCGGGAGGCCGTCGGTGAACGGCGCAAACGTCAGCCGCTCGGTGAGCTCCATCGGAGGGCCTGAGAGGTCTTGCGTGTAGAACCGTGACGAGGGGAACAGGTCGCCCGGATAGGTGAAGTTCGGCAGGGTGGCCACCTCCACGCAGAGGGCGCCTCCGAGCGCACTTTCGAGCATTCCGCCGATCCAGACGGGTACGCCCGCGTCCCGGCACAGGTCGTGGACGGCGAGGGCGTTGCTCAGGCCGCCAATCCTTCCCGGCTTGATGTTGATGTACTGCGCCGCGCCGACCTGGACGGCCTGCTCCGCCGCCTTGACGCTCACGATGGTCTCATCGAGGCATACCGGCGTCTGAATCTGCCTGGCAAGCTCCGCGTGGTCGAGCACGTCGGCGTAGTACAGTGGCTGCTCGATGAACGCGAGGCCCATGTCGTCGATGGCCTTGAAGAACGGCAGGTCGTCCAGCGTGTACCCGGAGTTGCAGTCGATATGGAAGGTCGTCTTCGGGAAGGTCGACGTGACTGCTTTGAGCATGTCGAGGTCCCAGCCGGGGGCGGCCTTGAGCTTGATGCGCGGGAATCCCGTGTCGACCGCCTTTTGGATGTTGCCCAAGAGCATGTCGATGGAGCCCTGGATGCCGAAGTCCGCTCCCGCTTCCACCTCCCGCGTCTCACCGCCGAGCAGCCGGTGCACCGGCGTGCCCTTGATGGTGCTCTCCAGCGTCCACCACAGTATCTCGACCGCGGCCTTCGCGAACGAGTTGCCCTTGAAGACGCCGAGCCTGTTGTTCAGGTCCTGGGCAGTCTCGTACTCTCGCCCGACCACGTGCGGCCCGAAGACCTCCGTGACGTGGTAGAAGACGGTGCCCGCGCTCTCCGGCAGGTACGTCGGCGCGAAGAACGGCGTCGACTCCGACCACGCCGTGTGCTCCCCGCTCTGGGCCTTCACGAGCACGCTGTGGATCTCGTAGTCTTCGCCATAGGCCGTCCGCCACGGGTAGATGAGCGGCATCTCGACATAGTAAACGTCGAGTCGGTCGATCTTCATAATGTCCTCCTTGTGTGTTGCGGTTCCTGCTCCTCATCCGTTTCACTCAATGACGAGGGCAGCCTTTCGCCCACGGTAGTCGAGTCGATATCTAAAGAGGTGCTTTGATTGGTTTCGCGAGGCGAGGAGAATATCCTAACAAGATAGGCGCCACCATATAATCCTCCGGGCTCGACGGTAACGTACCTCGTCCCTGTCGATGGCGCGATCCACTTGAATACTATGGGGTTGTCAACGGACTCGGTGTAAATCCATGCTGACGTGGTGTGAATCACGGTCGTCCCATTTGAGTCCCAAAGGGTGACCAAAGCATGCACAAGTACTTCGCCCACGTAGGCAGGGCCAACTTCTATTGTGTACGTATAGCCCTCCCTTGCAAGGAAAGAATAGCCGTCAGCATCCAAGGCATCAGAAATCGTGCCGAGACTCGGCGTTGTTTCTCCCACGATCACCCTGCTGATGGAACTCACGTCCGAAACCGAGGTGATGGATGGTGACCAATTCATTACGAGAATGGTTAACAAGACGATTACCAGTACGGAGGCCGCGCCTGTCACGCTAATGATCATCTCTCCAGGCCCTGTCGCGGCGGACCGCACCCGCGTCGCTGTGGCCCGTACCCAATACCTGTTTAGATTCTCCTGTCCCCACCATGCAATCCCAATCGCGGCGACGGAATAGGTAAGGACCACAACCACTGATGCAAAAAGCAGTCCTTTGAGGAAGTAGGCGACCGCCACGATTCCGAATGCGATGATGATTACGAAGGTCAAGAGACCCAGGTTGATGTTACTCAGTGTCCCATTCCGCATCTGTATCGTCTGGATAGTGTGGAAGTGCTGAAAGAGCACAATGAGGTTGTAGATAGGAACGAACTGGCCGATTGAGTGCCAGCCGGGATAAAACCTCTTATCGGGTAATTCCGTCATCATCTGCTTCCAAGAAACGTACATCCAGTATTGGAAGTAAAGACCAAAACTCACGAGAGTCAGAATGCCGATTCGCCCAAGAGAGTAGAGCCGCCTCTGCTCGGTCGGTGTCGCCCCACCGGCTACAATCGCGCCGCACTTGGAGCAATAGGCGCTCTCTAAAGACAACTCAGCATTGCAGGATTCGCAGTACATCTCTCCACTCTCATCTCGGTCGCAGATCACCCTCATCTCTCTACGTGGGGCGATTATACTTGTCGGCCTACGGCGCGCTCCATTCCCGCAGCATTGGCAGCGCCCCCTCGAAAACGCGCGCAAGGTCCTCCCGCACGGCGATGAACTCGTGCGCCAGCACCTCTATTCCCTGTAGCGTCTTGCTCGTTTGTATCTTGCCGGTCTGCCGGTACACGACCACGTACCCGTTGCGCGTCACGATGTCTTCGATACTCAACTCCGGCAGGTCGAGTTCGAAGATAACGTGGGGCCGATCTACTCCGCACCGTCTTTCGATGTCCTCCGCGAAGGTCAGGTACCTCGGCAACACTCGGAGTAAGCCCGTACTGTCCCGTTCGACCTCGCCCGTGATTTCGCAGTCGGTGAAGTGTGGTGTCGTGACGCCCCTTCGGTCGATGAACTCGACTCGTCCGTAGTGCGGGCCAAGCGCGTGGTAGGGAACAAACCCGGCCTGCCCGCTCATGACTACCAGCTTCCCGTCGACTTCGGGCTGCAGTCGGTCAATCACCGAGCCAAGCTCCTCGACGACCGGCATGTCCCGCAGATGCGTCCTGTTGGGCCGTGCGAACCACGAGTATCGCTCGGTCGGCAGGTCCTGCTCCTCCACCTGAGTCACGTCCCAAATCGGCGTGCTTACGGAGCCGAACTTGGCGAACCAGACCGACCCAACGACGTGGAATGCGATGATGCCGCCGATTGCATACACCTGCAGGTCGCGCAGCTTGATTCGGGGGATGATGACCACTGCGAGCACGGCCAACGCGGGAATCACCGGCACGATGAAGCGCGACCCCTCCATCCAGTCTCCCCCTACAAGGAAGATGAAGGCGATGTACGCCACCGCGTAGAGGGCCAGCAGCAGGCCGCCGATGAACTCCGGCTCGTCCCGAAAGAACCTGCGCGCAAGGTAGATCACCCCGGCAATCGAGAAGAACGGCAGCAGCGATGCGGGAGGCGGCATGAGTGCGCTTAGGAGGTACTCGGTGCCGTCGCCAAGTGAGGAGAGCAGGGCATCGCCTCCCAGCTTTGCCGTCACCGGCTGGGGCAGCCAGTCGCCGAAGTAGAGAGTCTTGAACGCGTAGATCACGGCCATCACTACCGCCGCAGCGAGTGCGGCCCACATGACCTTGCGGATCGCCAGCGCGTAGTCCTCCAATCGCTCGTCCGCCACCGTGATGCCCCGCAGTCGAAGCAACACAAACATCGCGAGGAGCACCGATGCGATGACGAAAATCGCCTCCGGTCTCGCAAGCAGGAAGACGCCCATGCCAGCCCACACCGTCGCCGGTGGTTTCCCGCCTCCGGGCCGCTCAAGATAGCAGGTCAGGTGGTACAAAAGCGCGGTCGCGGCCAGCGCCGTCATCGTGCCTTCGAGACCGCCCGTCGTCCAGTACACGAACGGCGCCGCCGTCGCGACGATCATGGCCGCGCCCACGGCATACCAACGCCCCACGTACAGTCGGGCGAACTCGTACGCGTAGATGACCGTCACGATTCCGAACAGGACCGACATTGGCGGGCCTATCGCCGGAACGGACAGCCTCGTCACGAATGACATCACGCCCAGCACCAGCACGTGCAGCAAGCTCGTCGACTGCTCGATGTGCGCGCCGTTGATGTTGGCGATCTCGCCGAACTCTCTCAGTGCGTGCGCCGCCCAGTAGGTGATGTACGCGTCGTCACGCCCCGCCGACGGAAACAGCGTCACGGAGAGACCGAGGAGCCCTGCTATGGGAAGCAGGACGGGCCAGGATGAGGCTATGTAGCTACGGATGGTGGCGGTCAATTGAGATGCTGCGCCAGAGAAAGATGAGCACCATCATATGGCGTGGTGAGGAATGCGACAACCTCATATGCCTTGACCCCCGCCGATGCGCGCCTGTATACTGCGATTAAGCGAATACATACAGGCAGCGAACAGGAGTAGTAGGTCTCCGGCGACGCTCAGAGAACCGGGTAAGGTGAGAGCCGGCGCGCACGCAGAGACCGAATGGACCTGGGAGCCTCCATCCGAACCCCTCGCTAATGGGGAAGTAGGTGTGGACGGAAAGGGCAACCGTTACCAGTGCCCAGGGCATTTACGGCTCTAAAGTGAGCCCGCGTGCCTGACAGAGGTCTTCCGGCTCATGGCCGGGCGACGAAGCAGGGTGGCACCACGGTTTTCGACCCGTCCCTCCATTGGGATGGGTCTTTTTGCTTAATGGGGAAAACGAAGATCGGGAGGAAACAGCCGATGGGACGCATTGGCGCATCGTTGTGGTGACGTTCTTAGGTTCGTAGGTTAGGACGCTGAACGCATCACAACGAAAGGACATTTCAAATTCCATGCAAACTCAAACGCTTACCGTCGAAGACACAACCACGGAGACGAGGAACAAGCGCGTCCTGAGCGGGATACAGCCCTCGGGCGACCTGCATCTCGGCAACTATCTCGGGGCCATCAAGCGGTGGGTCGAGCGGCAGTACGAGAAGGAGAACTTCTTTTGCATAGTCGACCTGCACGCGATCACGCTGCCGCATGACCCCGCCGCGCTGCGGCATCGCACGAGGGCGGTTGCCGCGCTGTACATCGCGTCGGGTCTCGACCCTGCCCATTGTCCCATCTTCATCCAGAGCCACCTGACCGCCCACTCGGAGGCCTGCTGGCTGCTCAACTGCGTCACGCCGCTCGGCTGGCTCGAACGCATGACGCAGTACAAGGACAAGGCCGGTCGATCCGACAGCAGCGAGCGCATCTCTACTGGCCTTCTCGCGTACCCCGTCCTGATGGCCTGCGACATCCTCCTGTACAGCGCCGACGAGGTGCCGGTGGGGGAGGACCAGAAGCAGCACGTCGAGCTTTCCCGCGACATAGCACAGCGCTTCAACCACATGTTCGGCGAGACCTTCGTCGTGCCGGAGCCGATGATCCCGGAGATCGGCGCGCGCGTTATGGGGTTCGACGATCCTACCCGAAAAATGTCCAAGAGCTACGAGCACATTCGCGGTCACCTCGTGAAGATGGTCGATGAGCCGAAGGAGATCGAGCGGACGATCAAGCGCGCCGTGACCGACTCGGGAAACGAGATCGCCTTCTCGGAAGACCCCGACAAGGCTGGTGTCAACAACCTCCTCGGCATCTACCAGGTCATCACCGGAAAGACGCCGGCGCAGGTCGAAGCCGACTTCGCGAATGCGCGGGGCTACGGCGACCTGAAGAGCGCCGTGGCCGAGGTGGTCATCGAGGAGCTCAGGCCGATCCGCGAGCGGTACAACGAGATCATGGAGGACGTTTCGGAGCTCGACCGCATCCTCGCGGACGGGGCCGACCGCGCCGGAGCCGTGGCGAACGCCAAGCTCCGCGAGATGAAGGAGCGCATGGGCTTCGTCCTGCCGGGAGGTGGGACATGAGCGGCCAATACTCTCCCAGCCTCGAAGAGGTCGAGAGCCTCGCCGGTCAGGGCAACATGGTGCCCGTCTACCGCGAGGTCAGCGCCGATCTGGAGACGCCGGTGTCCGCCTACATCAAGGTGGCCCGTCCGCCGTACTCATTCCTCCTCGAAAGCGTCGAGGGCGGAGAACACATCGCCCGCTACAGCTTCATCGGAACGGAGCCGCTTGGCGTGGTGAGAACGGGCGCGGGCCAGCCGAACGGGATGGTCGATCCCCTGATTCCCATCCAGAGGACGATGGACGCCTACGAGATGGTAGCCAACCCCGATCTTGGGCCGTTCAACGGCGGGATGGTGGGATACCTCTCCTACGACGCCGTAAAGTACTTCGAGCGCCTCCCGACGCCGGGAAACGACCCGGTCGACGTGCCGGAGTCGGTATTCATGATGACGACCACGTTTCTCATCTTCGACCACGTGCGGCAGGTCATCCGCGTCGTCAGCCACGCGTTCGTGGACGGCGACGTGGAGACTGCCTACAAGGAGGCCGTCGAGCGAATCGACGAGATAGTTGCACGGCTCGACGTGCCGCTCCAGGCCCCGCCACGTTCCAGGAACGGAACGACGAGCTCCGCCGTGGACTCCAACTTCACGCGGGATGAGTACGACCATATCGTCGATCGGTGCAAGGAGTACATCTACGCCGGAGACATCATCCAGACCGTCCCCTCGCAGCGGTTCTCGCGCCCCACGACGGCGCACCCGTTGGCAATCTATCGGGCGCTGCGGGCCATCAACCCCTCGCCCTACATGTACTACCTCGAGCTTGACGACTTTCACATCGTCGGCGCGTCGCCGGAGGAACTCGTCCGCGTTCACGACGGCGTCGTAACCACGCGGCCCATAGCCGGGACCAAGCCGCGCGGCAAGACGAAGGAAGAGGACGACGAGAACGAGCGTCACCTGCTGGCCGACGAGAAGGAGCGCGCCGAGCACATCATGCTGGTGGATCTCGGTCGCAACGACCTCGGTCGCGTCTGCAAGTCCGGCACCGTCGGCGTCACCGAGCTGATGATCGTCGAGCGGTACTCGCACGTCATGCACATCGTCTCCTACGTCCAGGGTGAGCTCCGCGACGACAAGACGGCCTACGACGCGCTGCGGTCGTGCTTCCCGGCAGGGACGCTGTCCGGAGCGCCGAAGATCCGGGCGATGGAGATCATCGCCGAGATGGAGTCGGACAGGAGAGGACCCTACGGTGGCGCGGTCGGCTACTTCGACCTGAATGGGAACATGGACACGGCGATAACCATACGCACGATGGTCATCAAGGACGGCATGGCGCACGTGCAGGCGGGAGGCGGCATCGTCTTCGACAGCGTGCCGAAGACCGAGTACGAGGAGACCATTCACAAGGCTTCCGCCGTGCTGCGGGCAATCGAGCGCGCGGAGAAGGGGGGGTGACGGCCATGATCCTACTCATCGACAACTACGACAGCTTCACCTACAACCTGTACCAGTACCTCTCCGAGCTGGGCGCCGACGTTCACGTCGAGCGCAACGACGAGACGACCATCGAGGACATCGACGCGATGGCACCTGAGAAGATCGTCATTTCGCCCGGCCCCTGCACGCCTGAGCAGGCGGGCATCTCGAACGACGTGGTGCGCCACTTCGGGCAGACAATCCCGACGCTCGGCGTGTGCCTCGGACACCAGTGCATCGGATACTCCTTCGGCGGCACGGTCGGGTATGCCGGAGAGATCATGCACGGCAAGACTTCGATGATCCACCACGACGGCGAGGGCGTGTTTGCCGGCCTGCCCAACCCGTTCGAGGCGATCCGCTACCACTCGCTGGCAATCCACCGCGACGATGTTCCGGACGACCTCCAGGTGACGGCATGGACGGATAAGGGTGTTATCATGGGGGTACGGCACAAGGACCTGCCGATCGAGGGAATACAGTTTCACCCGGAATCGATCATGACGAAGGTGGGGAAAGACCTGCTGAAGAACTTCCTCGATCAGTGAAAGAGAAATGTCGATCACACCTGAACAACTGAAGGAGCTGACCGACGAGCCGCTGCTGGCAGTCCTCGCGACGGTCAACCCGAGCGGCACGCCCCAGGCGACGCCTCTGTGGTACCACTACGACGGCGAGTGTTTCGTGGTGACGTGCTTCGCTCACCGGGTGAAGGTGCGAAACATCCGGCAGAACCCGAACGTCGTTTTGGTCGTGGTGGACAGCGTTAACAACGGTAAGGGACTTATCATTCGTGGCGAAGCGGAAGTCGTGGAAGAGGGAGCTGAGGAGGCGACCATCGTAAACGGCGTGAGGTATCTGGGCGACGATCCTGGCAAGGAAGCCGCCGCAGGACTGAACGCAATGGGAAGCAGGGTCTCCATCCGAATCAGACCCGAAAGGATAATCTACGGCGATTGAAGAATGGAGGGGTAAGGCCATGATTCAGGAAGCAATCGACACACTAGTTTCAGATCGGAAGAGCACACGC
>JAPOPA010000189.1 GCA_026713145.1 Chloroflexota bacterium | reverse complement strand
TCGCCCATCACATCCCCAGCGTGTACTCAATCACTGCACGCCGCGTGAAGCTATGAGACAGCCTCCGACGGGAGAGGGGGTTTAGATAAGGTACCGTTAGCGGGCCACCCAGCCGGCGTCGATGGAGTAGGACGATCCGGTGATCGAGCGGGCCGCGTCGGACGCGAGGAACTGCGCAAGAGCGGCGACCTCCTCCGGGTCGATGAGCCGCTTGATGGCGGCAGGTTCCAGCATGACCTTCTCTATCACGTCCTCGACGGATATACCGCGAGTCTTTGCCTGGTCTTCGATCTGCACCTCGACCAGTCGCGTGCTCACGTAGCCGGGACAGATCGCGTTGACCGTGATGCCAAACTCGCCGACTTCGAGTGCGACCGTCTTGGTCAGGCCCACGAGGCCGTGCTTCGCCGAGTTGTACGCCGACTTGTAGGGGCTGGCGACGAGGCCGTGAATCGACGCCATGTTGATGATCCTTCCCCAAGCCTGCGCCTTCATCGAGGGCACGAGATACTTGATGAGCTGGAATGGCGCCACAAGCATGACGTGAACCATCTCCGACCACGTCTCATCGGGGAACTCTTCGACCGGATGGATATTCTGATATCCGGCGTTGTTGACGAGGATGTCCACCCTGCCATCGATGGCAAGGGCCTGCTCGGCGAGCCGTCGGGTCTCCGTCATGTCGGATAGGTCGGCGCGGATGAAATGACCTCCGACCTCATCGGCCGCCTCCTGCCCAACGTCGCGGATGTCGTTGATTATGACCGTTGCGCCCGATTCCGCGTAGCGCTTCGCGATCTCCCTGCCGATGCCGCTGCCCCCACCCGTTATCAGCGCCACCCTTCCGGCGACGGAGTATATCGAGTCGGCCATGTGCTCCTCTCCGCGTTTCAAAAAATACCGGGCCCCGAAACATGCCGGGGCCCGGATTTTATCACCTCTTCAGTTCGACAGTCGGACGGTTAGTTCTCGAAGTTGCCAATTCCGTTTTCGAAGTAGTACGTCTCAGTCCAGAAGCCGTACTTGTCCCTGATGTGAAGCTCCGGCACGTTGCGGAAGTTCTTCCGATTGACCATCACGCCTCTTCGGGTCGCGGTGAACCCGATGGTGCCAAGAGTGTACTTCTCCTCTACGTTGGTCTGGAAGATTTGCTTTCCAAGCTCCACACGCTCCGGTGAGAATCGCGGAAGTTTTCTTCCTTCCACGTAGATGTTCTGAAGCATCATCAGGCTACCGCTAGGGTCGGCCGCGTAATTGTTCGGAGGCGCGGCGGGCATGAAGGCCGAGTTGGGACCAGGGGCCATTCCCTCGGCGCCCTGGGTCTGAAAGTAAAGCCCAATGGCCGCAGCGATCTGCGCGCTGGTCGTAACCGGTGTCACGCGGTTCCAGCCGATCATCCACGGGTCGGCGTGGTAGGCCGAGAAGTCCGTGTGCAGGGCCATGTATCCGGTGTCCTCACGCATGATCTGGTAGTAAACCGAGGTGGAATCGAGGGCGAGTTTGATGCCGATGTCCCGCCACATTTGCTGGACCATCGGCGCTATCTTCGCGGACTCGTCGTTTGGGAAGGCTATGGAGAGTGTCAAAGGTCCCATGCCGTCCGCCCGCAATCGGTAGCCCTCGGAGTCCTTGGAGGTCAGGCCGAGTCCGTCCAGAATCCTGTTGGCGGTCACCGGATCGTGGCTGATGTCCACTCCGGCCCACTGAGCTCCAGGATAGTAAGGAGTCTCGGGGTGTGGAATCCACGCCTGGATCGTTCCGAGTCCGTGGAACATCACTTCGTTGATCTGCTCCCGGTTGATGCCAAGCGAGAGCGCCTTGCGGAAGTCGGCTGTCCTTATCCACTTACCGATTTCCGGATCCGTGTTGTAGGTCATGTTCATGTGGAGACCTACGTCGTTTCCGCCCGTGGATGGCCAGAGGAACACCTGATACCCTCCGTTCTCGGCGTTCGCCTGCAGAAGCGGCAGGTCGCCCAGCTGGAAGGCCCTGGTGTAGGCGTCCGTCTCACCCGCCATCGTGCGGAAGACAGCCACGTCGCGGCTCTCGACCTTGATCTTCGTGAAGGCGTCCACGTAGGGGAGCTGGTTGCCCGCCGGGTCCACCTGGAAGAAGTAGGGGTTCCGCACGAAATGTATTCGCGAGTCACTCCACCAATCCAGCTGGAAGGGTGCGATCGAAGGATGCTCCGGGTTGGTGTGCATGTTGGTCTTGCCGCTGAACAGACCCGTCCAGTTCTCGGCGCCCGACTCAGTTATCGCCTTTGCCAGATCGGCGGCATTGGCGTGATCGGGGTGGAACTGCTTCATGTATTGGTCGGCCACGAACCAGCACACGCCGCAGAAGTGCCCGCGCCGGTCGGCACGGTTGGTCATCAGGGCGTAGTTGGGCGAATCGTACGTGAGCGAGAAGTGCAGGTCGTCGATGATGTTGAACTCGACCTCGTTGCCGGAGACCAGGTCCTCGTACATCCCGCCCAACCTGGGGTTCAACTCCTTGTTTAAGTTGACTTCCTCCCATGCAAACCTGATTTGGTCCATGGTCAAAGGCACGCCATCCGACCACTTTAGGCCGTCTCGGAGGCGCATGGTGTAGGTGCGTCCGTCGTCGCTGAGCTCGAAGTAGCCGACGAAGTCGTACCACGCGATTCCGTCGCCGTCGCGCTTGACCCACTGCTCGAGGTTGGCTTCGTGACCACCAAGCCCGTTGCTGGTTATCCGGTACGTTCCGCCGAATTCCCCGATCTCAGGAACGTTAACGACGCGAATGTCCTCCTCCACCGGCAATCGCTCCATGAGGGGAGGGAGCTCCCCCTGACGTACGAGCTCCGCGAGAATCGGCGCTTCCTGGAAGGTCGTTGGACGAGGGCCGTCGTACTTGTAGCTGAAGAACTCCCCTCCGGTTGCCGCCTTGATCTGAGGTCGTCCTGCCGCCGCCGCGGCCTCTTGGGCCGCCGCCTCGGCGGCGCGCTGAGCGCGTTCAGCGGTTCTCGCGACCTCGGTTACGGCCTGCTCGGTTGCCATGAGCGCCTCTTCCGTAGCCATGAGCGAAGCGTCCACTATCTTCTGCACCTCGGCAGCGGAGAGCTGGTTCTCAGAAGCCGCCCGTATCGAGGCCTCGTCCTCGGCGGCGGTGGCGCCCTGGACCTGAGACGCGACCGCTGCGTCCACGATGCTCTTCACGTCGGCAGCGGAGAGCTGACCGGCGGTGGCAGATACGACCGCGGACTGGACCAATCGCTGTATTTCAGCCGCCGTCGGCCCCTGCGACGTGGCCACAGAGGCCTCCACGATCTTTTGAACGTCAGCGGCGGAGAGCTGTGCGGATGTCGCGGACCTTATGGCGGCCTCTACCTCAGCGGGCGTGGCCCCCTGGCTCTGCGACGCGACCGCTGCGTCCACGATGCTCTTCACGTCCTGGGCCGATAGCTGATCGGCGGAAAGAGACATCACCGCGGTCTCGACCAGCTTCTGTAACTCGGCCGCCGACGGGCCTTGGGGCTGTGTGCCTGCTTCTGATATCGCCGCCGACACAGACTCTCGGACGAGGGCCCCAATGTCCGGTGTTGGCGCAGCTGACACCGTGTCGTCCTCGTCGCTACTTCCGCAAGCAAACGCCGCCCCAAGCGCTAGTGCTATCCCTATGAAAAACAGTATCTTGTAAGACAATAGTCGACTTGCCATTTTCCTCATCCTCCTTGAGTGCGTCGCGCACTCATGAACGCACCAGCGGCGCCAGAAGGGACGCCCGCCCGACAACGCAGTGCCAAAGCCCGGCATTTCGCTAATCGGTCTGCCTAACCCAACGGTCGCCGCATGGTACATTGCCAAAACACGGCGGTCAAATTTCGGGGTGAATCACCAATATCCGTTACCGAAAGGTGCGTGTTGGCTTACTAGAACTGCGGAATTCGTAGGAGCGGTGCGGATCTGTTGCGCAACGGCGGGCGAACAGTCACGCTTAATCTGTGCTAGGCGAGCGCAGAGCGGTTGCCCGATGGTGCACCTCAATTGCATGTCCATCGACTTGAGGACTACCTACTCAGGCAAGTCCTCAGGCAGATTGAGAAGCTCGTTGAAGTCGGTGAAGGTGTAGACCCACCGTACCCAGAAGTTCTCGCCGGTATGTTCAGGGAGGTTTCTTCCCCAGACTCTCCTGCCTTCGGTCTCGTCCCTATTCCAGCAGATTGCTTCCGCCAAGTCGTGAGTATCAAGACTCATTCCTGGGGCCCCTGTGTAGTAGGACCTGTTGCCCTGGCTATCCGTCACTCGAAAGGTGTATTCGGGCTTATTGAATTCGCCAAGCCCCTCACACCAGTCTCTTTCCTTGTAGTCTGCCGGCAAGGGGGGGCCTCGCTCAATGTGCATCCAGTCCGCCTTGATGAGCCTGTCGCCTTCGGGTGTGACCCAGATGTCGACCGTGTCTATCGATCTTAGGTAATCCCCGACTCCGCGGTGCACGTTTTCCACTCGCTTGCCGAACTCGTAGTTCACTACGATATGCAGATCACTTTCGTCCTTGGGCGCAGACGACCTGGATACCCGGTAGTGTACGGCGGGTTGGCCGTCGACTTCGGTGTCCCCGACGAGTTCAACCTTGTCGAACGACCCTTCGGCACTCTCACGACTCCAGGGAAGGCCCCCAAATTTCCCGAAGGGTGCCCAGGGGTAACCTTCTTTCGGATGTCTCATTGCGTCCGGAAAAAGACCCCATCCTGGGTCGGATGATTCGGAAACCTGCGCATTGGGACCAAAGTCTGGGACTACGGTGGCCCCGTGTCGCACATAGAGTTTACCGGTGATTTTCAGGAACTCCTGTCGCAGGGTGCCACCAGCGACAGTGCCGAATCCCGAGGGCAATTCCGTCCGCGAAACCGAGTACTCAATTCGATTGACCATGTCGACTTGGTGGAGCTCTTCGAATTCCTGGCCGCTGCTATTCGTGCCGTCAATCCGATATCGTACAGTCTCCAACTCAAACAGGCCTTCGTAGGCGTGGGCGACCGCTGCGAACGGGGTGATGGAGTCGTCGAAGAGTGACCACGGTCTGACAACCACCAGTAGCGCAAGGACCGCTACAGCAACGGTGACCGCCGCCACTCTTGCGTATACCGGGAACCCAGTCCGCCGTCGTTGATTCAGCCCGTCGCGGATGCCCGGCCAGAGGTCGCGTTCGGCGTCTACGCGGTCGATGTGCTCGGTCAGCGCGTCTTGAATCAGTCGCTCATCGATCAGAGAGTCGCCTCGATTTTGCATCTTCATTCCTCCTTCACGGCTGTACGGCGTCGCATGTGACGGCTGCATCTCGTTCACGTTCCAACACACGCTCCGGGATCCCGCTTTCACGCAGCAAGACTTCGAGTTGTCTGAGAGCGGAGTGCAAACGGGACTTCACGGTGCCTCGCCGGCAGCCGAGCGCGACGGCCATCTCGGCCTCGCTGAACCCGTGGTAGTATCGCAGCACGACCGCCGCCCTGTGCTTGGGGCTGAGCGATTGGATAGCCGTCCACATCGATCGCTTGACCTCCGATTCCTCTGCAATGAGGTCGGGCAGCGGGTCGAGCGAAGGCAGGTCGGCGGCTACCTCGTCCAGAGGGAGAGTGCGGTGGTGCCGTCGACGCAGCTCCTTGAGGCTGATGTTGACGACGATCCGGTACAGCCAGGGGGCAAGGGGCCGCTCAGGGTCGAACCGCCTCATCGCGGTGAACAGCTCCACAAAGACCTGCTGCGTGACGTCCTCGGCGAGTTGGCGCCTCCCCACGATGCCGTACGCAGTGCGTAGGACACTTGCCCGGTGAAGCTCGAAGAGAACTTCCAGCCCGGCCACGTCTCCGTCCTGACACCGAAGTATGGCCTCCCGCTCCCGTGGCGCTGTCACTCGACGTTCCACCTCCGGCGCTGCTTGTCAGTCCCTCACATAGTATTACCACGAGGCGGCTGAAAGGTTCATCGACTTGTAGACTTCCTACCTGCAAGGCTATACTCGACCAAGAGTCACCCAATTGGAGCTTGTTCGGTTAGGTTAATCATAACCACACACTTTCATGCCGGAAATTAGTAGGTTCTTTGGTATCATCGCGAAGAGTCCCGCTTAATTGAACAATGTCATGGTCAATCTAATTGATGCCCGTTACGTGAGAGACTATATCGTCTGGTTGCGCTTCGATGACGGCGCGACAGGCGAGGTCGATTTGTCCGACCGGCTCTACGGGCCGGTCTTTGAGCCCCTGAAAGACCGGAAATACTTCCAGACATTTGAAGTGGATCAGGAACTTCATACCCTGGTCTGGGCGAGCGGGGCCGATTTCGCGCCCGAGTTCCTATATGAAAGAGTCCGAGTACCGGTTTAGGGGGCCTTCGCAGTGAATTACACTTCAAGTTTCATGGCGTTATGGAGAATGGACCCTATGCTGAGAATCTGCGCGGCTTTGATTGTAGGCATTGCTTTGGCGCTTCTTCTCGCCTCATGCGGCGGCTCGGATGACGAGGAGGTCCCCGCACCTCCTCCGCCTCCACCACCTCCGGCGGCCCAGCTGACGTCGGCTCCCGCCGCGACTCCGGCGCCCACCGTCGCCCCCGAGGAGCCTGCCGACTCCGGGGCGGCTGACGGCGCAACGGTCCTCTCCGTGACGGAAGGCTCCGAGGCCCGGTACCTCATCAACGAGCAGTTGGCGAACCGAAACCTTCCGAACGATGCTGTCGGCACTACGAGCGACATCGAAGGACAGATCGTGTTCTCAGAAGACGGCACGGTCGATGCCGAGCAGTCAAAGATCACCGTCGGCGTCAGCTCCCTGCGCAGCGACTCCGACCGGCGAGATGGATACATTCAGCGGAATTCGCTCGAATCGAATCAATACCCTGAAGTCACGATCGACGTTACGGAAATACGCGGTCTCTCGTGGCCGCTACCGACGAGCGGGGAGGCCGCCTTCGAAATGATCGGCGATCTGACGATCCGCGATCAGACCCGGTCGGTCACGTGGGAGACGACTGCGACCTTCACGGAGGGCGCAGTTGAGGGACTTGCCAAGACGGTGGTCACCTTCGAGCAGTACGAGATGACCCAGCCGCGCGTCTCCATCGTCCTCAGCGTTGCGGACGAGATCCGCCTCGAAATCAACTTCGTGGCGACCGTCTCCGGCGGCTGATAGCCCCTGAGACGAGTCGGCTGGAGAAATCTCCCCGCTTCATCCTTGGAGGTCTCATGCACATCGGACTGAGCACGATTCTCACCGCCAACTCCATCGACGTCGCCGATCTCGCTCCGAGAGCAGAGAAGCTCGGCTTCGAGTCGATCTGGACGCCGGAGCAGCCGACGCTACCCGTCGTTACCGAAACTCCGATTCCGCGTGAATGGGGCGACATCACCGACCCCTTCGTCCTCCTCAGTCGCGCGGCGGCCGTCACGTCCACGCTCAAGCTGGGGACCGCTGTCTGCGTCGTCACCGAACGTCACCCGGTGTCCCTCGCCAAGACGGTTGCCACGCTCGACATGTACAGCTCGGGCCGTTTCCTCTTCGGCATCGGCACCGGCTCGGTGCGCGAGCAGGCCGAAATCTTCGGCTCCGACTTCGATCATCGGTGGACGCAGGCGCGGGAGAGCGTCTTGGCGATGAAGGAGCTGTGGACGAAGGAGCAGAGCGAGTTTCACGGCAAGTATTACGACTTCCCCCCGGTGTACTGCTACCCGAAGCCTACTCACAAGCCGCACCCGCCGATCCTGCTCGGCAGCCACGTTCGGCAAGTGTTCAAGCGCATCGTCGACTACGCCGACGGCTGGATTCCCATTGAAGTTTCACCGGAACGCGTCGCCAAGGCCCGCACGCGGCTCTACGATCTTGCCGAAGAGGCCGGACGAGACCCCGGCTCGATAGACATCACCGTGGCAGGCGTCCCGGCAGAACGTGACGCAATTGAACGATACGAGCGAGCAGGTGCGAACCGGGTTCTCGTAGGACTTTCAACGGCCGGACACAAGGATAGTCTCTCCGAACTCGACCGCATTGCTTCGGCAGTCCTGTGAGCTATCCCGCCGGAACTCAATTGATTCTCTGTATCGCAAATGTCCTCACGCCGTGATACTCTGTGAGCAATTCTCCAATCGGGTGATTCGATGATTCTCGTAACGGGAGCGACGGGTTTTGTCGGGCGGCGAGTCGTCGAACGCCTCGCGTCTAACAGAAAGAACGTTCGAGCATTAACGCGCGGCGGGGGAGCGATGCTGCCGTGGGGCGTCAAGATCGCCATCGGAGACGTGCTCGATCCCCAGTCGCTCACATCCGCCATGCAGGGCGTTGACGCGGTCGTCCATCTTGTCGCCATCATCCGCGAGGTCGGCGACAGGACCTTTCAGCGCGTCAACTACGAGGGTACGAAGAATGTCCTCGAGGCCGCAAAGAGAGCGGGAGTGGACCGCATCGTTTGCGTAAGCACGGTGGGATCGACATCCGACCCCGAAGTGCCGTATCTCTACTCTCGCTGGATGGCGGAGGAGGAGATTGCCCGCAGCGACCTGGACTGTACCGTTATACGGTTCACCATCGGCTTCGGTGAGGGTGACGAGTTCGTGAACCGGCTGGCGGCGCTCGTTAAGATGTCCCCCTTGACGCCGGTCGTGGGCGACGGCACGTCGGAGTTTCAGCCCATCTCCGCCGACGACGTGGCGCGATGTGTCGTCGAGAGCATCGAGCGTTACGACCTGGAGGGGAAGACCGTCGATATAGGCGGGCCCGACTACTACACCTACGACGGGTTGGTTGATCTCGTGGCGGAGACCCTCGGCGTGAAGGTCGCCAAGGTCCACGTGCCGACCTGCGTTATGACCCCCGCGGCGACGGTGATGGAGTCCTTGTCTCCAAGCCCGCCGGTCACCCGAGAGCAGTTGAAGATGATCGCTGTCGGCGAGAACACGAGCCTCGATTCGGTCGAAAAGAACTTCGGCTTCAGTCCGCTCCCCATACGAGGCAACATCGACTACATCAAGAAGATCAGCATCGGCGACGCAATGCGCATGAACCTGGGCTACATGCCGACGCACATTCGCGACCACTAGGGAATACCCCCTCGCCGTATCTCTCTCCCGCCGAGAGGGACTGGCAATCGGACTTCAGCGCCGTTCTCTCATCGGCCCTTCTGTGCGATACTTGCCCCATACTCGCTCCGGGGTGTGTTTGTGAGCGTCGCCATCCGGGATACGAACAACAGGCTCGACTATCCAGCCGCAGTACGGCGCGCGATGGGACTCGCCGACTTCGAGCGCGGCACGCACAGCCCCGGCCACTCGACGTTCCACCTTGAACGCATCTCCCGGCTGCTCGAACGACTTGGCAATCCCCACCTTGCCGTCCCGACCGTCCACGTCGCGGGCACCAAGGGCAAGGGAAGCACCGCGGCGATGATAACGTCCATCCTTTCCGCGGCGGGGAAGCGGGTCGGGCTGTACACGTCACCCTCCCTTCACACGGTGACCGAAAGGGTCCGGGTCGGCACCGAGCCCATCGCACAGGAGGACTTCGCCAGCCTCGTAGAACGGATGTGGCCGGAAGTCGAGTGGGTAGGGGAGCACGGCGGGCACGGCCCACTGATGTACTTCGAGTTTCTCACGGCCCTTGCGTTTCAGCACTTCAGCGAGACGAACGCAGACTTCCAGGTCATCGAAGTGGGGCTCGGCGGGCGTCTCGACGCGACAAACGTTGTGCATCCTGCCGTTTCCGTCATCACCTCGATCAGCCTCGACCACACGAGCGTGCTCGGCGACACGATCCCATTGATTGCTGCGGAAAAGGCCGGCATCATCAAGGACGTCGTTCCCGTCGTCGTAGCCCCGCAAGACAGCGAGGCGCTGGAGACGATACAAGTGATTGCGGACGAACGTGGCTCGCCGATAGTCGACGTTGGGCAAACGCTAAAGTGGCGGTCTCACAGCGCTGACCTCGCAGGCCAAGCATTCACTGTGCGTGGGCTGAAGAACACCTATAATGTAAGCCTCCCCCTCATCGGAGACTACCAGCAGGAGAATGCGGCAACTGCAATCGCGGCGGCCGAGACCCTGGTTGACGCGGGCCACACCCTGACGAAAGCCAACATCCTCGCCGGACTTCGGAAAGTCCGATGGCCGGGTAGGTTTCAGGTGCTGAGGCGCGAGGAGCCGCCGGTCATTGCGGACGGCGCTCACAATCCGTACTCAATGCGGCGATTCGTCGATGCCCTCCCGCGGCACGTCGACTTCGAGCACCTGTTCGTGGTCTTTGGGGCGGTCAGCGGCCACAGCGCGGTTGGGATGCTGGAAGAGTTGGCGGCGCTCGACCCGACGGTGATCGCGGTACAATCGCGGCATCCGAAGGCGGCCTCGGTGGAGGAGATAGCGGAGGCCGCGCAGACCGCAGGCGTTCAGGCGGTGATGGAGTATGGTGGAGTCGGTGTCGCAACACAACATGCGCTCGAACTCGCCACGAGTAGCGACACTGTGGTTGGAACGGGATCGCTCTCAGTCGTGGGCGAGATGATCGAGGAGCTTGAGGGCGTCAAGCCAGAGTTGTACCCTTATCTACGGGGAGTAAAGAAACGCAATGGGCGACAGGGGTAACGGAAGAAGACGAGTCGTCGTGACCGGCATGGGCGTGGTCAGTCCGCTCGGCTTGTCTGTCGACGAGTTTTGGAGCGACCTCGTGCAGGGGAAATCGGGCATAGGTCCGATTACGCAGGCCGACACGTCCGCGTTTCCCAGTAACCTCGCCGGCGAGGTGTCGGACTTCGACCCGATGCAGTACATCGAAAGGAGAGAGTCGAGGCGCATGGCCCGATTCTCGCAGATGGCCGTCGCCGCGGCGGGGATGGCCATCGAAGACGCAGACATTGACCTGTCGAAGGAGGACGAGGACCGGGTCGGTATCGTCATGGGCAACGGCAACGGAGGGTTCCCCACAACAGAGGAGAATGCGAGAGCGCTGGTCAAGCGGGGCGGAATGAAGATGAGTCCGTATTTCATTCCCATGATCCTCCCGAACATGGCGGCGGCCAACGTCAGCCGGGTGTACGGCATAAAGGGATACACGTCCACGATCATAACCGCCTGCGCGGCGGGAACGCAGGGCGTCGGCGAGGCGGCGGAGGTCGTCAGGCGAGGAGCGGCGGACATCGTGCTTGGTGGCGGATGCGAGGCCGGAATCTGTGAATTGGGTCTCGGCGGGGTCAACACGATCCACGCGCTGTCTCGCTACCAAGGTGAACCGAAGCTCGCAAGCAGACCGTTCGACGCCGAGCGTGACGGGTTCGTGCCCGCTGAGGGGGCCGGGGTTCTCATCCTGGAGAGTCTCGAACACGCCCTCGACCGCGGCGCGAACATCCTCGCGGAGATCATCGGGCAGGGAGTCTCGTCGGACGCATTCCACGCAGTGCAGCCGGACGACAACGGCGACGGCGCGGCGCGGGCCATCAGGTACGCCCTCAACGATGCCGGCATCACGCCGGAAGAGGTCGACTACATCAACGCGCACGGCACGTCGACGCCGCTGAACGACTTGGCAGAGACGCGCGGCATAAAGCAGGCCTTTGGCGAACAGGCATACAAAGTCCCCATCAGCTCCACCAAGTCGATGATCGGTCACGCCCTCGGCGGCGCGGGAGCCCTGGAGGCCGTAGCCGCCGTCGCCACAATTGTGAACAACGAGATCCACCCGACCATCAACTACGAGCACCCCGATCCCGACTGCGACCTCGACTACGTTCCCAACACGTCCCGCAAGCAGCAGGTCGACACTGTCCTATCCAACAGTTTCGGTTTCGGCGGGCAGAACGCTGTCCTGGTGCTGCGGCGGTTCGAGGAGTAGGGGACTGTACGGGCCGGCCGTAGTCGAAGAGGGTGTCCAATCAGTCAGCCGAGACCGTTCGTGGTGAGCTTGTCGAACCATGAACGACGTTGCTGCCCTTCGACAGGCTCAGGGTGAACGGAGCCCTTTTGGGGCACGCCCTAGGGTCGTTTGCACTCGACCGGGATGGTCTTCAACCGTAGTTCAGCACGCGCACTTGACCCGGGTCCCGTCACTGGCTCCCTCGCCGTGGGTGGCGTGGCCGTCACGCTTCCACCAGTCCAGCCCTCCGATTAGCTCGCGCACCTGGAAGCCAAGCGTCAGGAGTTTGAGGGCCGTCTTGGTCGAGGCATTGCAGCCGATGCCGTCGCAATAGCACACGTAGAGCTTCGATTTGTCGAGAGACTCGGTGGAATTGAAGCTGATGCCCCTGTGCGGAAGACTGATGGCGCCGGGGATGTGCTCTTGGGCAAAGGCGTCGGCTGATCGTCCGTCCACGACGACGATGGGTTCGCGCTTATCCACCGCTTCCTTAACGTCGGCCGAGTCCATCTCATAGGCCAGCTTGCGCTGGTAGAAGCCCATCTGCTCGATGCTCAATGCGCTCTCTCCTTTGGCTGGGTGTACGTAGACATCATGCCAAACCATGGCTTCGATGTCTGTATTTTTCGATCATTGAAAGCTAAGCCCGCTAGCGCCGCAGGTGGCCGGAGTTGGCTGAGACGACCAGGCCGGAAGGCCGCTACGTCTCGGCCTCTTCCTCGTCTTCACTGTCCGGTCCGACTTCCTCACGGAGCGCGTCTTCGCTCACAAGCCGGTCGAGATAGAGCCGACCGTCGAGATGGTCGGCCTCATGTTCGAGGGCCTGGGCCAGGAGGTCGTTGGCTGCACGAATGCGGAACTCTTTGCCGTCGATGTCTTGGGCGCGGACGCGAATCTTCTCGGCGCGTATGACGGCGCCGCGGTAGCCGGGGATGCTGAGGCAACCCTCACCCTCGATCTCCCTCTCGCCCTCGGCGCGCATCACCTTCGGATTGATGAGCACGGTCGCCTCGTCGTCGTCCGGCAGTTGGATGACGGCCACGCGAAGCGATATCCCCACTTGGTTGGCGGCCAGTCCAACGCCATGGGCGTCGTGCATCGTCTCGATCATGTCGCCGACGAGCTTGCGAATGCGGCGGTCGATGTTCTTAATCTGCCGCGTACGCTGTCGGAGTACGGGATGAGGCGCGTGGACAAGGGGCAGGACGGCCAACGGTGCTAGACCTCGACAGCGGGGTTCAAGGTGTAGGTGCCCACCCAAGAAGCCTGCGCGAGGACGTGGCCCTCATCAGCGGGGACGCAGAACGCGAACTCGCCGGGAATCGGCTTGCCGTTCTCATACGACAGGACTTCGAGCTTCATGAGCGTCTCCCTTCGATGCGGAGATTCTACGGAGTATAGAAACGGACGTATGGCGTGTCAAACCTGCTCAGGTTGATGCGGTCGAGACCGACGCATACCATACGACTCAACCCCGAACTGTGCGACCGACGCGGATGCAATTCCGAACGCTCCTCAACGCCGTCATTCACCCGTCCCCGGACTCATATGCTCTCG
>JAPOPA010000347.1 GCA_026713145.1 Chloroflexota bacterium | reverse complement strand
GTTTTCCGTGGCGTGATGAGTTAGAAGACGTTCACATGAATATCGAGCGCCGGCTGTACGAGGCGGTCGGCGACGTGGCTGGCAAGCTCCACACGGCGCGATCCCGCAACGATCAGGTGGCTACTGACGTGCGGCTATATGTCAAGGAAGTGATCGACGAGACGCTTCTGGTAATTCACGAGTTGCGGGCCGCGTTTGTCGAGAAGGCAGCGGAACACCCCGGCGTCGCGATGCCCGGCTACACGCACGTGCAACGCGCTCAGCCGGTGATGTTCGCGCACCACATGCTGGCCTACTTCGAGATGCTCGGGCGGGACGCAGAGAGGATGCGGCAGACGAGAGTAACCGCTGACGTCATGCCGCTGGGGAGTGGCGCCATGGCGGGAGTCCCCTACCCCATCGATCGCGAATCGGTCGCTCGGGAACTTGGCTTCGCAAGGATTTCGGCCAACAGCATGGACGCAGTGTCCGACAGGGACTTCCTTCTAGACTTTCACTCCGCAGCCGCAGTCTGCGCCATGCACCTGTCTCGTCTGGCCGAGGAACTAGTACTGTGGTCCTCAGACGAGTTCGGGTTCGTGCGGCTCGATGACAAGTACACGACCGGAAGCAGCATCATGCCGCAGAAGCGCAATCCCGACTTCGCGGAGATCGCCCGCGGCAAGACTGGGCGGGTCTACGGCAACCTCGTCGGTCTGTTGACGACGATGAAGGGCTTGCCTTTGACGTATAACAGAGACATGCAGGAGGACAAGGAGGGGCTGTTTGACACAGTCGACACGCTGATCCCCACATTGCAGGTGGTGACCGGCATGGTTTCGACGATGGACGTGCAACCGGACAGATTGCGTAACGCCGCGTTGAACAGCTACGCGCTGGCGACGGACGTGGCAGATTACCTTGTCGCCAAGGGCCTGCCTTTTCGTGAGGCGCACGGGATCGTCGCGCGGCTATCGCAACATGCTGTCGAGTCGGGCAAACGTTTGGACGAGCTTGACCTTGATACATACCGTGGCTTTTCGAACCTGTTCAAGAGTGACGTACTCTCTATTACGGTAGACTCGTCCATTCGTGCGCGCGACGTCTTCGGTGGAACGGCGCCGAATAGAGTCGAGGCTGCCATTGTAGCTGCGATGGGAGATTTGGAGGCCGAGGATGTCTAAACGCATCAGGGTCGCGCCTTCGGTTCTCTCGGCAGACTTCGCCCGCCTTGGCGAGCACGTCATGGAGGCCGTCGAAGGCGGCGCGGACTCCATCCACCTTGACGTGATGGACGGGCATTTCGTGCCGAATCTGACGTTCGGTCCACCTATCATCCACGCGATTCGCACACAGACCGACGCGGCGTTCGACGTCCACATGATGGTCGAGAATCCTGGGCGCTACATTCCCGCGCTGTCCGAGGCAAGGGCTGACCTGATAACCGTCCACGTCGAGGCTGTCCGTCACCTTCGCCGCGTCGTACACCAGATCAAGGACGCGGGCATTCTTGCGGGGGTTGCCCTGAATCCTGCCACTCCGGTGTCGGCCGTCGAAGAGATTCTCCCCGACCTCGACCTGGTACTAGTGATGTCGGTTAATCCGGGATTCGGCGGCCAGTCGTTCATCGAATCGTCGGTCGAGAAGATCGAACAGGTTCGCCGGTTGCTGGACGAGCGAGGTTCCGCAGCAGCGCTTCAGGTGGACGGCGGCATCGGGCCGGACACGGCGGAGCGGGTCGTCCGCGCGGGGGCGCGTATGCTCGTGGCAGGATCGGCGGGGTTTGGGAGGCCGCATGGGATCGCGGGAGCCATTGGGT
>JAPOPA010000249.1 GCA_026713145.1 Chloroflexota bacterium | reverse complement strand
TCGATGATGCGTTCGCGGGCCTCCTCTGCCTCATCGGCGAGGTCCTCGGGAACGTCGGCCTTCGGGTCAAGGAGGTTAACGACACCGCTGATGTCGGCTTCGGAGCCTATCGGCAGTTGGACAGGCACGCACTCACGCCCGAACGCCTCGACGAGCGCCTCCATCACGCGGTCGAATTCGGAATTCTCCCTGTCAAGCTTGCTCACCACGATCAGCTTTGGCAGGTCTCCCGCCATCTGCCACATCTGGATGGTGCCGACCTCGACGCCCGCCGGGGCCGATACCAGGACGAGTGCGGCGTCCGCGGCGCGAAGGGCCGACACGACCTCGCCCCGGTAGTCGGCATAGCCGGGGCTGTCGATCAGGTTGATCTTGTAGTCCCCACGCATGACCGGAAGGACCGACGTCTGCACGCTGTTCTGGCGCTTGTGTTCTTCCGGCTCGTAATCGGAGGTGGTCGTCTCATCCTCGACTCGGCCAAGTCTAGTCGTCGCCTTCGTCGCGAAGAGCGCTGCTTCGGAGAGAATGGTCTTGCCTGCACCGCTGTGGGATAGAAGCACAACGTTGCGCAAGTGATCAGTATCGTGGGTCGCCATTCCGGTCTCCTCTCCGGGTGTAAGGTAAATGTAAGTGCCAATTGTAGTGAATCAAAGGGGGTCTCCGCAACGGAGTCATTACGAGAACATCGCCCGCAAGCCTGTCATTCCGACCGAAGAGAGGAATCTAAGGTGCTGTGCGCTAGAGATTACCTACTCGGAAGTCGCCAAGGGACTCCATAGACCGGGTTCCGCGTCGATCAGGTACTGGACGACAGCTCGTGCCTCAAGTCTCCCTGTCTTCACAAGTACCCATTGCTTGTATAGGTCTGTCGCCAGCACATGCACAGCCCCGATATTCGCAGCGGCGTCGTTGACGTTACTATCAGCGGGTGGACGTGACGATGGGTCCATTTCACGGAACGGATTGGCGAGCCACAAAATCAGGTCCGGCTCCCTATGCTTCTCAAGCATGTACTTCTTGGTGTATTCGAGAATCTGGCGGGCGTCATTGGTTTTGGTGCCGCTGGAGTAGCCCTTTACCTCCACCAATGCTTCCCATTTTTCTCGATTCTCCAGCGTGAGGCGCAAGTCTTCACGTCTCGGTTCACTAGGATCGAGTCCAGCGTCCATGTCTTTGACGCAAAACCCAAGCTCTGTCAGAATCTCTTTGCTAGCCTCAACGAGATCAACCCCAACGCACCAAATGATTCTCCGAACTCCTCCATTGGCTTTTGCTCCTTCAGCAGATAACTGTGTTTGGAGTTGATTTCGCTCTTCGCTCAAACGGTCGATCTCGAGTGTGGCCGTCATGATTTGATCGGCTAGATATCGCTCTTCTAGTGTGTACCAATCCTTTGGTCGACTAAGGCGGGGCGGCTTCTGTGGAACCCGTTCCGGATTGATTTCATGGATGTCAGAAAGGAAGGCTGTGAACCATGCCGCGAGGTTGGTAACCCTTGGTAGGAAGAGAGCAACTGGATCTGGCTCCCCACTATTCTCTTGGCCCTTGCCAAAAGGAAGGACCAGCCGCAACGCTGCAGCACGGCCAGACGTTGTTTCGACCAGCTTGATTCCGTTCACATCAAGCGTATGCGGAAAAACTTCAACAGTGTATGGGTAGGGAATTTGTATCAGTTGCTTAGCCAAGTCGGCCGCTAAGGCCTTGTACAGCGATGGGCAGGCTGTAGGAACTGTGGCCTCTCTCTCGGTGTTGGCCTCATTTGTGCGGGCAGTGCACTCCCAAGACGAACTCAATTCGCCGTTGTTGTAGGAGTGCCACTCAAATTCTACGGGCCCAGTCGTTAAGAGATTTACACCACCCACAGCACGCCCTTCAAGGGCGCCCGAAACTACAACGTCTGTCTCTGTTAAGCTGTGCTTAGCTACGTATTCTCCAAACGAAGCCGCTGTCCTTAGATCCCCACACAGGTGAGCTATTGACTCCACCTGATCAGTGTTCAATCCGACAACGGCAACCCGAGGACGTTTAACTCTCATAGTGCGTTGACTCTGTAACAAAAACCTCCCTCAGGTCTTATATGAGTCCAACTGCAGTTAAACGGCAGAGCCAATTCTGCCCCTACCGCTCCACCTTCAAAATGCTCATGAAGGCTTCCTGCGGTATCTCTACGCTGCCGACCTTCTTCATGCGCTTCTTGCCCTCGGCCTGCTGTTCGAGCAGTTTTCGCTTTCGGGTCACGTCGCCACCGTAGCACTTGGCAAGGACGTTCTTTCGCAGAGCCTTGACGGTCTCTCGCGCAAGGATCTTGCCACCTATGGCGGCCTGAATCGGCACCTCGAACATCTGGCGGGGTATCAGTGTCTTCAGCTTCTTGACCAGGTCCCTCCCCCGCTCATAGGCGCCGTCGCGGTGGACGATGACCGAGAGCGCGTCTACCGGCTGGCCGTTGACGAGGATTTCTAGCTTGACGAGCCTCTCGGCCTGATAGCCCCCCAGCGAGTAGTCCATCGACGCGTAGCCCTGCGTCGTCGACTTCAGGCGGTCGTAGAAGTCAACGAGCATTTCCGCCAACGGCATCGAAAATTCCATCATCACGCGGGTCTGAGAGACCGACTGCACCCCGATGTCAGCCGACACCCCGTTGGTCCCCTCTGCCCCGTTGTCCGATGGTCCGTACTGAATGTACTCCATCCGGTTGAATATGCCGCGACGCTCCGTCACAAGGTCCATCATCGCGCCGATGTAGTTCGCGGGCACGATTATCGTCAGATCGACCCACGGCTCCCGAATCTCATCGATCAGGCTGACCTCGGGCAGACGGGAGGGATTGTCGATCTCCGTCAGTTGACCGTCGGTGGTAAGCACTTGAAATGCCACGCTCGGCGACGTGGCGATGAGGCTGATGTCGTACTCGCGCTCGAGACGCTCCTGCACCACGTCCATGTGGAGCAGACCGAGAAAGCCGCACCGGAAGCCTGTTCCCAGGGCAGCGGAGCTTTCCGGCTCGTACGTCAGTGCAGCATCGTTCAACTGGAGCTTTTCGAGTGCGTCACGAAGGTCGAGGTACTCCTCGCCATCGGCGGGATAC
>JAPOPA010000181.1 GCA_026713145.1 Chloroflexota bacterium | reverse complement strand
TCCCGGAGGTCCTCAGGCAGCTCGTGCAGGGCATGAGTGATGTGGTCCAGCCACTCCAGGGGAGAAGCCGAAAGCTCCGCAATGGCATGCCCGAACGGGGAGGTCATGCGTTGGGGCTGTCGACCATCCTTGGGCTCAGGTCTGCGGCTCATGCAAGGAAGCAGGCCAATGAGTGCGTCCGGCTCTTGCAGAAGCTCTGCGGCGAGGTCGCGGACGTGCTCGATCTGGCGCATGTAACGCCGCTCGTGGTCGGGCTCGACATCGCACAGGTAGTCCCACGACATCTCGGTCACCAGAGACCGGACGCGCGCATCCAGCGTGCGAGGCGCAAGCTCGGCCAATAGCCCATGGACGCGTTCAAGGGCTTCCGGTTTCGGCTTTCGTCCGTCGCACCTCAGGAACTGACGGAGTGCTTCCTCGGCCTCGGGCCACGAACACCGCGTCGGAGCGACCTGATGGACAATTCTCTCTACCAAGTCGATGAAACCGTCCGCGGCGAGACTTCGGAGGTTCTTCCCCAAGCCAACGCGAGCGGCCTCGGCCTCATCATCGTCTCCCGTCGCGAACTCAACGAGAAGCTCTACGCAGCCCTCGATGTAAGCAAGCGCCTCGTCCCTCGTCCTCGGCCGCCACGAAGGGATGGTGGGTCGCGACCCATGCGTCTCCGGACCCACCGCACGGGAAAAGTGCCGGGTGGTTGAGCCCGCAATGAGTGCGTCGACGATGATTTTGCGCTGCGCGCGATTGTTGGACCGAACCCCCTCGTCGAGGAGGAGGAGCCTCTCGGGCCCGTCCGCGGCCGTATTTCCAAGGATGACCGGAAATAGCGCGACGAACTGCTCGGTGGCATTGTTGGAGTAGGTCTCGTTCTCGGCGACCGCGAGACGCAGCAGAAGGCGGGCACCCAGCTCGAAGCTGTCGGGATGGAAGGCGATCTTGTCCAGAGCCCAGACGACGTGCCGACGAGCGTCGCCTCGAACGACGTTCAGATCGGGGAAGCCCTGGAGCGCGCGCGCGATCTGGCTGGCGACACGGGAAGAGTCGATCTCCGCGAGAGCAGAGAGAACCTCCGCGTGACCTGGCTGGAGAAGACTTCCTGGTGCATCGAACGGACCTCCACGGCCGCAAACGCGTTCAACGACCTGCGGCGCGATGTCGGTCGTGTTGAGGAGAGCGAGCTGCTTCGCTGCACCGACCTTGAGATCGGGGCTCGTATCCCCTGCGAGGACCGCGTCCCATTCATCGGGGCTCCAGCCCCGTCGCCACTGGTGCTCGGCCAGTCGCAAGGCGATCAGCCGAGGCTCAAGGATGATCGATCCACCCCGCCGTCGAGCGACCCCCCGGTCAAGCAGGTGCATGAAGCCCTGCCGCAGATCGGCAGCGGTGAGGTTCGGACTTCGGTCAGCAACCTCGGCGACCTGGTCGTCGCTGCGATGATCCATTCTCACCAGACGGAACGCGGCGAGAAGGCGCGCCGATCCGAGCACCTGTTTGCGGTCGTCAGCTCGTCGACCGAGAACGAACGCTTCGGCGAGATGCTCTTCGGTGGAATAGGCAATGGGTCTGGATGTCGCCCACGCCCGCGCGACCAGGCTGGCTACCTTCGGGAAGCCCCTTGAGAAGTGCGCGAGGCGACGAAAGTCCTCTGACGGCAATTCGGGGTACGCTCGGTTGATGACAGCTTCGATCACCGACGAGGGCGCCTCAGGGATCCTGATGATGGTCTCGTGCTCGGTCACCTCGACGACAGTTCGTTCCCGCACATCGGAAGGCACCTCGTCGTCGATGCTGATGAGCGAAAGGGCACTCTCGCTTCGCTGCACCATTCCGACGAGGATGCGATGGGTCTCGGGTGAACATCGGTCGACAACCACGACGGAACGCCGTCGTTTCTCGGCCAACTTCTGGACGACGCCGTAGATGGCAATCCCGCCCGCTTCGGATTCGTCGGCGTAGACCACGAGATCCGCGATGGAGTATCCGAGGCTCTCCTCTTCGTCGGAGGGTTCCAACGCCTGGAGGACGAGACGTGACTTCCCTATCCCGGAGGGCCCGACGACGCGAAAGACGCGGCGCGGCGCGGCGACCCCTTCCAGAACGCTCCTTCTCAGGTTGTGGAGACGCTCGTCCTCGGACCAAGGGGAGCCATCGTGCTCGGGGCGGCTTGCCCAGTGACTCCAGGAACGGAAGGGTCCGACGGCGCCGGGCTCCGTCCATTCCTTCGCCCAAGCAGCAACGGAAGGGTAGCGATTCACCCAGGCGGCAACCTGATCTGCATCACGGAAGTCCACTCGATTGGGGGCAATTGCCACTCCCGCACCTCGAAGCGCCCCGCGAATGCGCTCCTCCCTGGCTTCGAGCTGCTGATGCGTGTACGGACGGGCGCAGAGCAAGATGTAGTTGCCGCCCGCGTCAAGGGCGGCGCGAACCTTGGGCTTGACCACCCCGGTCCGGGTCACTACCTCACGCGCCGCGGCTGCGGGCGACACCTGCCCAGCCTTCAGTTGGAACTGGCAGAACCGAGACGGAAGGAAGGAAGTGTGACAGGGACCCTCGGTCCACTCGATGCGGCCGTCCTCGCCACCGTCCGGAGTGGTGATGCCGCCCGCCACGTGAATGGCGTGCTCGGGGAGCCCCTGCGCCGGTGCCTCGGCACTGAGCAGCCTGCGAAGAAGCACCGGAAAGGTCCGCTCCGTCAGGAGCTCGATGTGCTTGCCCGTCACCTCGAAAGGAAGACTGTCAACGGAGGACGAAGGGGGACTCCGGCCG
>JAPOPA010000376.1 GCA_026713145.1 Chloroflexota bacterium | reverse complement strand
TGGATAGGGCAGAAGGTCGAGCAGATTCGACGAGTCAAGCAGGAACTCCGAGATCTCCTCAACGAGAAGCCCCCCGAGACCACGAGCAAGGACGACTAACACCCCCTCCGACTGACCGGTGTAGCTCTCAGGTCCTTGCTCTTGCCGGTCGATGGAACCAGCAGGTGGGAGGGCCTCCTCAGTCCATCAACACCTTACCTGTTGCAGACCTCTTGCTGTATGCCGAGGGTGACTTGGCGTCATTCTTTCTAGCTACTTCATGGCATGCAGCGAGTCCGTCCGTTCCCAGTCGATGGATCGTCCCCAGGGCAATGTAGGCCACATCGACCGCCTCCTTCACGGCCTCGTCGATTTCACCACGATTCAGCGCCCTTGCATGTTCCCCCACCTCTTCGTCTAGTAGAGAGAGTCTCTGCCGGAGGGCGTCGAGAGTCCTGTCAACACTGGCCATGTCCATTTGAGGAATGTCGAACCTCCGGTGAAATGCGTCCACACTGACCGCCAAGGTCTCAATGGCATCCACAAATTCTATCGATTGCATACCCTCTCCTTCCAAGCTGTGACCGGTGTCTTGAACTCCGGGCATTGGGGAATACCCATGAACCGTATGGTATTCTACCGGACAGTTCCCAACTTATCCCCTTGGAAGCTCCGATGACCGGTCCGGCTTTGCGCTGCGCACAGTGCGCAATTTCCCTTCACTCCGACATGACGACACTGGCCTGCCCCGAGTGCGCGCGTCCCCTGGAGGTCGACTACCCCGGCCACGACTACGGCAGCGCAGTATCCCCGATGCCGGCGACTAGGCAATATCTGGACGCAACCACGCTAGGCGAGGGGAATACGCCGATTGTGTCGTTGCCGTCAATCGGGTCTCAATTGGGCCTTGAATCACTAGGCGCCAAGCTGGAATACATCAACCCGACCGGTTCATTCAAAGACCGTGGCACGGCAGTAGTCCTCGCAATGGCGTTGCAGCAAGGCGTGTCCGAGGTCGTCGAGGACTCGTCGGGGAACGCGGGTGCGTCGGTCTCTGCATATGCGGGACGGGCTGGAATGGAGGCCCACATCTTCGCACCCTCTTCCGCGCCGCAGGCCAAGCTCAGACAGATCGTCGCCTACGGAGCACAGGTGCACTCCATCCCCGGGCCGCGAGAAGCGACGACCGCGGCTGCCGTCGACTATGCGACCGAGCACAGCCTGGTATACGCCTCCCACGTTCTGAGTCCCTACTTCGTCGAGGGAACAAAGCTGTTTGCCTACGAGGTATTCAGGCAAACGGCCGGGCACCTGCCTCAAGACATCATCATGCCGGTTGGCAACGGCTCTCTACTGCTTGGCGCGCTCAAGGGGTTCACCGAGCTCAAGAGGGGAGGGCACATCGCAGAGATTCCCCGCCTCCACGCCGTTCAGGCCAGGAACGTCATGCCCATAGCTGCGGCCTACTGGGGTCTGGACGGCACACCGCCGACCGCAGGCACCGTGGCGGGAGGCATCGCCGTCGGAACTCCCGCGCGCCTCGAAGAGATAGTCGCGGCCATCAAGACCACCGGTGGCACGGCAACCGCCGTCGAGGAAAACGACATCCTTACCTGGCGCGACACCCTCGCCCAAACCGAGGGGGTCTACGCGGAACCCACCTCGGCGGCTGCATTCGCCGGACTGGCCCGGCTGGCAGAGAAGGGAATCATCCAACCCGACGCCAGTGTCCTCGTCCCCATAACCGGCTTCGGCCTCAAGGACACGGGGTAGGGTAACTCCTCGAACAAGCTCACGCAGCGGGATGAAGCCTTTGAGCCTCACTATGCAATTCTCTTATCTTGTCCGCGATAAAGTCGACGCGCTTGAGCACTGCATCGAGCGAGCCCCTTAGGTCGAGCGCGACGACCTCCAATCGCTTGCCGGAATTTCGGACAGTGTACGTCGCCGTTTCCGTCTCACCCTGCGCGTAAATCAGCAGTCCGCCCGGCAGGTTGAGGGCAGTGATATAGGCATGCAATTGGTATAAGTCGGCGTTAGGCACACCTTCGACTCTTACGCGCTTGTATTTAGCGTCGCCCACGAATAGACATTTCGTGCCGTCCCACAAAGTAAGATCGGGTTCAAGTTTGACTCGGCTTGACTTGGCGAAGTAGATCCGGTGATTTTCCTTAAGCTGCTTGTCAGAGCGCAGCACATAAGGTGAATCTCCCAGTGCCTCCCGCAGCGCCACCGTCACAAACTCTTGAAAGAGCACGTTCATATCCATGAGAAATCCCGTTGCCCGCACTGCGCCTCGGTTAGACTCCAACGCGCCGTGCCGCAGTATCAAACGGGACAGGCCCACGACGCCACGGTAGTGTTCGTTGAGCCGGTCGAAACGGACATCCGGCACGGCCTTCGGGGAAAACTCCGCAAGCGAAACATTCTCTAGTGTCGCCGCGACTCGTCCCAAATCCTTTCGCGCTTGCTGCGAACGGATTCGCATCCTCCCCAGACGGAATGCCGCGGCCTTCACCAGTTGGTTTTCTGTGATGTCTTCGGTGAACTCGTCGTAGCGCACCTCAATTGGCAGTGGAATGCCGAACCTCTGCCGTATCTGGTCGGCGAACCTGATACGCCCGCGAACTGTGTGCAGTGCCTCTTCCTCTGTACGGTACCCGTGGAGGAGCCCACGTGAGAACGCCCTTCGCGCCATCGCGGCAAGGGCGAGGGCAAGCGTGTCAGGCAGGGCCTGCTGCTCCTCGAAGTTGAACAGTCGGTCCTCTTGGGATCTGTACACCCCTATGGCGTAACACGCCAGCGAGAGCAACTGCGGTATGCCGATCTTGGGTCGTATGAGCACCGACAGGTCGCCGATCTCGACCGCGCCGACGGTGGAACCGGGCGTAAGGCTATACGTACCCTCTTTGCCGATGACGGGTTCGACGGTCAGACCAAGAGTTTTCTTCTCGCCAAGCAGCGCGTCTCGATGAGCGTCCGAGAGGGGATATACGCTCGTCTCGTACTCCCGCAGGTCAATCTGACGCATCGCTTTCACCGCCGTCCTGATTGTTCGCGTCGTATTCTCCGTTCTCAGAACCACCACTAGCCTTGACGCTGCCCTTGAGCTTTGCTAGATCGAACTTATCGGACACTTCGTCTCCCCCAATCCGCCGTTCTTCTATGTAGAGGAGAACACTGTGCTTCCATATGCGCTCAACTATTGCGTCGTCAAGCCCGTCCTTCATGAAGTAGCTCGGCCCTATGGCAGCGTGCCGGTCGTCTTTGAGAAGCTCGTTGGTACGCTCCACGATGTCGGCGACCCACATGACCTTGGTCATATCATTCGCTTCTAGCCAGCGACGGAGCACGCCTTTCACAGGCTCTTCGTCCGGGTGGAACTCCACGAAGTAGAAACGCCGTCGCAGCGCAAGATCGACGAGTGCTATCGACCGGTCAGCCGTATTCATCGTCCCGATTATGTACAGATTGGATGGCAACGAGAACTTCCCTTCGTCCGCGTCCCGCTGGTACTGAAGCGTGATTTCTTCGTCGCGGTACTCCAGCAGGAAATACAGCTCCCCAAACACCTTGGCAAGATTGCCTCGGTTAATCTCGTCGATGATAAGAAAGTGCCTTTCGTCTGACTCTTCCTTAGCGCGCTCGGCGGCCTGCAGCAGGGGCCCGTCCTTCAACTCGAATCCAGCCTGCCCATCCTCTGATACCTTCGGACGAAATCCCCGCACAAAATCCTCATAGGCATACGACGGGTGAAACTGCACGAGCGTCACTCGGTCCTTCGACCCCGCAAGATGGTTCGCCAGCTTCTGCGCGACGTAGGTCTTCCCGGTGCCCGGCGGCCCTTGGAAGATTAGCTGCCTTTTGTCGTCGAGGAGCGCCTCGATGTTCTCAAGGAACGCAACGGGGAGATGCAACTCGTTGGCGAGCTTCTTTAGGGGATCATCTGGGCTCTCTACTTCGCTCAGTAAGCGATCGATGATTTCTCGGTGTCGGTCAGCGTTTTGCACTGTTGCCTGTCCCAAACCGTAAGACAGAACTTCCTTTGATAAATTGGTACGGAACCATCTGACAGAGCGACGGTGAGGCATTGGCTCGGACGGATTGTAGCTGTAAGCGCCCGTTACTTGACCAATATGGAATAGTCCACGTCCTATAAGTTGAACGATTACATAGTCCCCCTGCTTGATTTCATGGATGAAGCGCCAGAGTTGGCCAGCCGCATGTTTGGGATTCTTTTCATACACCCCCTCGACACTTGAGCTGAGTTCTTCCCTAGAGAAGTCAGCGAGGTTACCCAGTGCGGTATCAACAAATCCAATTCCAACAAAGCGATCGGGTTCAACGACATCGCGTATATTCTCTGGGGCCATGAGTTGCCAGTAGTTGACTTCTCTCTCGACATGAGAAGTAATGTCTTCGTTCCTCATAGTTTCCTCATTGTGGCAATGTATTCGGCAATTACTAGATGAACTACCCCGCCCCCTCAAACGCCGCCCTGAAGCCCGGCAGCGCCCCCTCCAGCGTTGCGTCGCTGACGCAATATGATATGCGGACGTGGCCGGGGCCTCCGAATCCGGTGCCGGGGACGACCAGTACGCGATTCTCCCTCAGCATATCGGTGAACTTCACGTCGTCGTCGATGGGAGCCTTGGGGAACATGTAGAACGCGCCCTGGGGCTTTACGACCTGGTAGCCGATGTCCGTAAGAGCGCCGTACAGGAAATCGCGCTGAGCTTCATACGTTGAGACGTCTACCGTCACTGACTGCAGGTTCTTGACGATGTGCTGCATGAGCGCCGGCGCGTTGACGAAGCCGAGCGTGCGGTTACTGAACGTGAGTCCGTCAATCAGTTCCTCCTTGTCGGAGTATCCGGGATTGACGGCGATGAAGCCGATACGCTCGCCGGGTAGGGCGAGGTCCTTGGAGTGGGACGTGGCGACCATGCTGCGAACGTGGTGCTCGAAGATGTGGGGGTACTCGAGGCCGTCGAAGAGTATCTTGCGATACGGCTCGTCGCTGACGAGAAATACCTCCGTTCCCAACTCAGCTTCCCGTTCTCGTATGACCCGACCCATTTCAGCGAGCACGTAGCGCCCGTACACCACGCCGGTCGGATTGTTTGGCGAACTGGTCAGGACGATACGCGTCTTGGGGCCGATGGCGTCCGCCAAGGCATCGAGATCGGGCAGGAAGTTCTCGTCGGCCGGAACAACCTTGCACGTCGCCCCGTGATTGTCGGCGTAGAAGAAATACTCGACGAAGTAGGGTGCGAAGATGACCACCTCGTCCCCCGGATCGAGGAGCGTGCGCATGACGACATTGAGCGCGCCTCCGGCTCCGACGGTCATGAGGATGTCGTCGGCGGTGAAGGGTAGGGTGATCTCAGTGGTCAACTCATCGGCGATGGCGGCGCGGGTCTCCACGTGCCCGGCGTTGGGCATGTAGCGGTGCAGGCCCGGCGGAGGGTTGTTTGCTATGCGGCGAAGCTCTTCGTAGAACTCCGGCGGCGGCTGCATGATCGGATTGCCGAGTGACAGGTCGAAGACATTCTCCTCCCCGTACTGCTGCTTGAGGGCGATGCCCTCCTCGAACATCCGCCGGATCCACGAGCCCTGCTCCATGGACTGCTTGATCTTCTTCGACACCGCCATGGCCGTCGCCTCCCACTGTCTGGCTGGTGAGCGAATGTATCAACGGCAAGAAGAGATAGCAAGTATAGGGTAGTGAGTATTGCGCAGGGCGTGTTCAAGGTATGTGACAGGGCCGTGAACGAGGTTTGGGCTGAAGAATGGCGGCCTCAGGTGGGACCTGGTTCTGGAGTATCCAACTGATACGTCGGTGCCTTGCGTGCTACAATGTGGGCACCGGAGAGACAATGGAAACCTCCTCGAAAACCATCTACATGGACCACGCCGCAACGACCCCGGTGCGTGCGGAGGCGCTGCAAGCGATGCTGCCGTATTTCGGCGTCAGCTTCGGCAATCCATCGGGCATCTACACGCTTGCCCAGGAGAGTCGAAAGGCCGTCGACGACGCGCGCGAATCGGTGGGGCAGGTCCTCGGCGCTCGGATGAGCGAGGTAGTCTTTACGAGCGGCGGCACGGAGGCCGACAACACCGCCGTCAGAGGGGCGGCGCTGGCCCTCAAGAGCACCGGCAACCACATCATCACCACGAGTATTGAGCATCACGCGGTGCTCCACACGTGCCACTCCCTCGAACAGTCCGGCTTCGATGTGACATACCTGGATGTCGACTCGGACGGTCTGGTCGATCCCGACGACGTTGGCCGGGCGATCACCGATGAGACGGTGGTGGTGAGCGTAATGTACGCCAACAACGAGATCGGCACGGTAGAACCAATAGCCGAGATTGCCAAGGTCGTAAAGTCGGAGGCTAAGCGGTGGGGCCGCACGATCGTCATGCACACCGACGCGGTGCAGGGAGCAGGATACCTCGATATCAACGCTAAGGCGCTGGGTGTTGACTTGCTCAGCCTTTCCGCCCACAAGTTCCGGGGCCCCAAGGGTGTAGGCGTCCTCTACGTCCGTCGCGGGACGCCATTGGAGGCACAGCAGACTGGTGGGGGACAGGAGCGCCAGCGACGTTCAGGCACGGAGAACGTCCCCGGCATAGTAGGAGCCAGCGTCGCCCTGAGTATGGCAGAGTCGGAGCGCAATGAGGCCGTGGCGCACACCGGAAGGCTTCGCGACCGCATCGTGCAGTCGATGTTCGAGCGCGTGGACGGGGTGCGACTCAACGGGCACCGCACGCAGCGCCTTCCCAACAACGCCAACCTCTCCTTCGACCACATCGAAGGCGAGCCGGTGTTGCTGGGGCTCGACCTGTCGGGAATCAGCGCATCGAGTGGAAGCGCCTGCTCGTCGGCGTCACTCGAACCTTCCCACGTCCTCACTGCCATCGGCCTGACCGCTGAGCAGGCGCAGGGCAGTCTGCGGCTCTCGCTAGGGTTGGACAACACGGACGAGGAGGTCGACTACCTGCTCGACGTGCTGCCAGGGCTCGTGCACAAACTGCGGGGAATGCCTTCGCTTTCAGCGGTCGGCGGCTAAACCCCTTTACCATTCGGGGCATCTAAACCTATAGAGAAAAGTTGCGGCGGACCGGGCACTTCGCTCCGCCGAATAATCACAATCTGAACTGGAGGAACCATGGGACATCCATTGGAAGTAACCGACGCGACCTTTGAGGACGAGGTCCTCAACTCCGACATCCCCGTACTGGTCGACTTCTGGGCTGAGTGGTGCGGACCGTGCAAGATGATCGCGCCCATCGTAAGCGACATCTCCGACGAGTACGAAGGCAGGATGAAAGTCACGAAACTCGACGTAGACGCGAACCCTCAGGCAGCCCTGAAGTACGGTGTACGAGGCATCCCCACGCTGCTCATCTTCAAGGGCGGCAGCCCCGTCGACCAGATCGTCGGCGCGGTCCCCAGGGGTAAGCTCAAGGGCGCCGTCGACGCCGTTCTGAGCTA
>JAPOPA010000187.1 GCA_026713145.1 Chloroflexota bacterium | reverse complement strand
CTTTCTCGGCCCGACGGGTGTGGGCAAGACCGAACTGGCGCGCGCCCTCGCCGAGTACCTGTTCGACGATGAGCGGAACATGGTCCGGGTCGATATGTCCGAGTACGCCGAGCGGCACACCGTCTCGCGCCTTGTCGGCGCGCCGCCGGGGGATATCGGCTACGACGAGGGCGGACAGCTGACCGAGGCTGTCCGCAGGCGCCCATTCCGGGTCGTCCTCTTCGACAAGATCGAGAAGGCCCACCCGGAGGTATTCAATATCATGCTCCAGATCCTGGAGGACGGACGGCTCACCGATGGGCACGGTCGCACAGTGGACTTCACGAACACGGTGCTCATCATGACCAGCAACCTGGGCACCGGAGACCCGGAGGGCTCGGCGCTGGGATTCCTTCCTAGTGTCGGCGCCGGCGAGGCCAACCGGAACGCCGCTGTGGAGGACGCGCTCAAGCGGGCTTTCCGGCCCGAGTTCCTCAACCGCATCGACGAGACCATCATCTTCGACCGGCTGTCGAAGGAGCAGATCAAGGAGATCGTGGATATTCAGGTCGCAGAGGTGATGGCCCGCATGGCTGGACTCGGCATCACGTTGAGCCTGACGGACGCGGCCAGGGAGTGGCTCGCCGACGAGGGCTTCGACGAGAAGTTCGGGGCGCGTCCGATTCGCAGGGCCGTGCAGCGCCACATCGAGAACGCGCTGTCCAAGAGGATCCTGTCACGGGAACTGGCCGACGGCGACCACGTGGTCGTCGACGCGGGCGAGGATGGCTTGGTGTTCCGGACGGCGGAGCGAGTAGAGGCGGTTCTGGCCTAGGGAATAAAAGAACCTCGGCGGAACGTTTGCCATCTCCGGACGTGGGGACGTTCCGCCGGATATCGTGACTACGCCCTTCGACGGGCTTTCAAGTAACCGCAGGAACCCCCTCTCTGTATCTCTCCCCCGTCGGGGGAGAGATTGAGGTTGACTTTTCGTCAGTTTCTGGCGCCCCGGCATGGCCCCAAACCCCGGGCGTAACGCTGCTCAGGGTGAACGGACTTGTGCTTCGCCCGCTCTACGACGGGAACTTGATGATTCCGCGGCCCTCGCCGCCGCTCACGAGGTCGTGGAAGGCCTGGTTGATCTGGTCGAGGGAGTAGCTCCTCGTAATCAAGCTGTCGATGTCGAGGGTACCTTTCAGGTAGGCATCGACGATGGTGCGGAACGACTCGTGCGGGCTGGTGGAGCCATAGTAGCTGCCCATGACGGTCTTCTGGCCACGAACCATGTCCGACATGTCGATGGGAGCGTCCTCGCCCAGCGCGCCGAGTCCGATGAGGACGGCAGTGCCGGTTGTCCTCACGCTCTTGAAGGCGGTAGAAATTACCTCGGCCTTGCCGATGCTGTCAATCGCCATATCGACCCCGCCGCCTGTCATCTCCTTGATCGTCTCGACGACGTCGTCCACCTCCCGGCTATTGATCGTGTCGGTCGCGCCGAACCGGTACGTGAACTCCAGCTTGTGGTCGAGGACATCCACGGCGATGATCCTGCTGGCGTTCATGAGCTTTGCGCCCTGAATCACGTTGAGACCCACTCCGCCGCAGCCGAATACCGCGACGCTCATGCCGATCTTCGAATTCGGGTTGTTCATGACGCCGCCGACGCCTGTGGTCACCGAGCAGCCGATGAGGGCGGCGATCTCGATGGGCACCTCGTCGGGGATCGGCTGGCAGGCCTGCTGGGGGCAGATGATGGTCTCTGAGAACACGCCAACCTTGCCGAGCTGGTATACGTCGTCCCCGTTGTCGTGAAGGCGGGCAGTGCCGTCGTACTGTCGGGGGCCGAGCGCGAGATTGGTCTCGCACACGTTCGGGAATCCTGTCGAGCAGTTGCGACACATCCCGCAGGGCGAAACGAAG
>JAPOPA010000244.1 GCA_026713145.1 Chloroflexota bacterium | reverse complement strand
TCACAAAGCCACTCGAAGGTGAAATTTGCATCGGCCTGATGGTCCTGGTAGATGGTGGGCACCACGAAATCGATCAGGCCGTCCTGAATCCACGCGGCAACGTCGAGTCCCTGTGCGAGATTTCCTGCTTGAGTGGGGAGGACTCTTGCACCGATTTCAAGGGGGCGGCCTCGCTTGGCCGCCGTCTCGTCGGCGAGCCGACGGACGTCGCGCAGGTAGTCGGTCATGATAGGGGCGTTGAGCTCGGCCTCGTCGTCCTCGAAATAGTACGGGCAGAAGGTGAACTCCAGCTCAAGTCCCTCGATGTCGTACTTTGTCAGGTACTCCTCGATGTAGGCGAATCTCTCGGCGCGCACCTCCGGGTACACCCAGTTGAAGGAGTGCTTGCCTTCGCCGGTGAGACACCACTCCGGGTGGTCCATGCGGAACTGCCAGTTGAAGGGGTTGTCCACGTCGGCGGGGTCCATCGGGTGGTTTAGGCGGAGGCTGGCGAAGAAGTCCATGCCCTTGTCGTGGGCGCGATCAATGAGGATGTTAAGAGGATCGTGACCGGCCTCGATCAGGCTCTTGACGTTTTCGAAGGCCCGCCATGACCATGCGCTGTCGAATTTCTCGAATCGCCGTCCCCAGACCTCGCCGGCCTTCGAGTCGTGCATGACCGCCGGGCCCGCGCCCGACCCGTAGACGAACGTATCCACTGCCGTGCCCGCCACCTCGTCGACGGGCGACCACGCCTCTTCCAGCGTCATCGGCGGGTCGTACGAGTACATGTACGTGTGACGAGAGTCGTTATAGTACAGGAGGCGGTGTTTCCTGGAATGTCGAGTCACCGGATGGACTCCATTTCCCACACGTCAATCGACCTGAAGGCGGCCTCACCCCCACTGGCGACAAGCTCGATGCCGAGATCGTTCACGCCACAGTCGATGAAGTTGGTCGCGACGCGTGCGCCGTCGTCGACGAATACTTCAATCACCGACTTGTCGAGGAAGATGCGGAGCTTGATGCTGCCCTGCTTCGCCGCTTGGGGATATGGCATCTCGATACCTCCGACCCAGACCGACTCGCCGTCGTAGCCGATTCTAACACCATCCGCGCCGTCGTCGGAGCGTCGGACTCGGAGACCGGCGTAGGAAGCTCCGGCCGGTTCAATCTCGACGATGATCTCAAGTGCGTCGCCGCGAACATCGAGCAATTTCGAAGTCGAGCCGAGGCTCATGTCGGGGAAAGAATGATGCTCGCCACGGAGCACCTCGATCTCCTCCACGGGGGCCTGTCTCGGATGACCGTCCGGCGCAATGGTGAGGACTCGCGGGATGGCCATGCAGCCGTTCCATGCCGCGCCGGGGAACGTGCGCAGGAGACGGCCCAGCAATATGCAGCGCCCACCGGAGTCGATCAGGATGTTGGTGCCGTAGAAGGTCTTGGTCGGCTCGATTCGTCCACTGACCCGCTGGGTGAATTTGTATGTGTCGACGTCGAAGTCGCCGATGTAGTAGTCGACCGGGGTGTAGGGCGATGTAAGCATCACCCAGTCATCACCCAGCTTGAACAAATTCGGGCATTCCTGGCTGATGTCGGAGGCAAAGCCGCGATACGTCCAGTTGAGAAGATCGCCCGACTCCGACTCCCAGATCGGCGTGCCGACGCCCGTTGCTCCGAGCACCATGAAGCTCCTGCCCTGCTCGTAGAAGAAGAAGGGGTCACGCCACCTCCAGTCGAACTCGGGGCGGCCGTCCTTTTCGTGGCTTAGGGCCGGGTTATCGGCATACTTCGTCCAGTTGATGAGGTCGTCGTCGCCGATGGCAGCCCACTGCTCGAACGGCTCAGGCACCACTCTGTCGCGTCCCCACTTCCTCGTGCACGTGTACAGGATGACCGGCTGGCCTTGACTGTTGAACCCTGCCGTACCGGAATAGCAGCTCGTCTCCCCCGCCTCCGTTGAAGGCCAGATCGCAAGAGGCAGATGCTCCCAGTGGACAAGGTCGGTGCTACGGGCGTGGGCCCAGTGTGTGCCGTATCGCGCGTCCGTATGGAACGGGTTGAGCTGGTAGAAGACGTGGTAGTAGCCCTTATGAAGGAGGGGGCCGTTTATGTCGTTCATCCATCCCGACGGAGGGCCGAAGTGGTAGACCGGCCGCGTGGGGTCGGCAGCGGCCTCGACGGCACGCGCCATCATGGCCTCCATGCCGGGGCCTATTTCGGGGTTTTGGTATTCCATGCTTCGTTCCGCTTAGCGCAGGAAATTCGCGTTCAGTTACGTTACCACACGCGGGGGACGGAGCGCGGTGTACCAAAGCGGAGCCTCAATGCTACGCCTCGTTCCCTCGTCCGGCATGAATTGGATTTGACGGAATAAGAACATATCATCTATATTGGTTTCGGCCAGCAGACCGCTTGGCCCAGTTTAGGTGTCCCAAAATGTCCCGCAATGTCCCTTGAATTGAACAATACGTGCTGTGAGGTAGACCATGACCGGCAAACGCGATAGGCTACCCTCTCCAGATTCCTCGATTCGAAAGGAGCCGGAATGAGCGATACCCACGAGGTCATGTTCTACACCGACGGACGCCATACGAGCGTCTATCTCTACGAGCCTCCGATGGGCGAGCGGCAGTACGTGGAGCCGATAGACGAGCTTGTCGACCTTGGGATCGACACGATCACCTATGCCGTCGGCGACTGCAGCGTGCTTTTGTACGACACCAAGGTGGGCGAGCGTTGGGGACACAACGTCGACCTCACCGACCACCAGATCTGGTACCGCGCGGGGATGAACGCCGAGCAGATGATCGAGTCGGGAACCGACCCCCTGAGGCTGGTCTGCGAGCACGCAAAGAAGCGGGGTTTCCAGTTCCTTGCACACATCCTGCTCAACATGAACCACACCTCGCATGGGCGGGTAACGAACTGTAGGGTTGCCGACTTCACGTCCGAGCATCCCGAGTGGCAGGGCGGCCCCGAGCCGGACTTCCCTGAGGCGGAATTCGACAGCCCGTCCCGGCTCTCCTATTCCCACCCGGAGGTGCGGGCGGATCGCCTCGCTGTGATCCGCGAGCTCGTGACGGACTACCCGAGCGACGGCGTCGAGATGAACTTCGACGACTACACTCCCCTGATCGCGAGGAGCGAGATCGGGGAACACACGGACACGCTGACCGAGTGGATGCGGGATATCCGGCAGGCCTGCGACTCCGCTGCTGTACAACAGGGTATCGCCAAGCGCTTGGTCGTTCGAATGCCCGGCACGCTTCCGGGCAGCAAGTCGATAGGGCTGGACTTGGAGCGATGGATACGGGAGGAGATCGTCGAAACGGTGATCGCCATGCCCGTGCGCGGTGGGTGGGAGAACGACACTGCCCTGCTGCGTGAGATTGTGGAGGCGGCGGAAGGCACGAGCGTGAAGGTGCTGGCGGGACATGCCAACAGCCAGGGACAGACCTCACGTCTGACCGACTACGCGGCGGCCTCGAACGCCTATGCCGTCGGAGCGCAGGGCGTCCTGTATCACACGTACTACCCCGGCCCGAGGAGGTACCCCTACGACTTCGAGACGACCGGGCGCATCCGGTTCATGGGATATCCCGAGATCATCAGCCACATGGACAAGACCTACCGGCTGACGATGTCCGAACGGGCAGGCACCACTGGCAAGTTCGCCGGACTGGAGGACCAGTTACCAGTGGATCTCAGCGCTGGAGAGACCGGCCGAGAGGTGACGATCGACGTATCGGACGACATGGCGGCAAAGGCAGAGTCGGGGGAGCTGTGGCGGTGCGAGCTGCGCGTGCTGCTGGACCAGCGAATGCACACCGACGAGGTGGCGGTCTCTTGGAACGACTGCGAGGTGCCTATCGATGAGCACCGCTGGGCGGACTGGACGTACCAGCTTCGACCGCGACCGGACAACAGCACGGGGTACAGGCTGCACGTTGACTTGAAGAAGGGGCTGCTCCCTGTAGTCGGAACGAACCGGCTCCGGGTCGACCTGCTCACGAAGGACGAGACGCTCATCAAGCCCGTGTCCATCAAGCACTTGGAAATAGTCGTGGAGTACCTGCCGCACCGGAATGCGTTGCGGCAGGACGAGAATTTCGAGGACTGAGATATACGACCTGTACGTCAGGCTCTTCAACCCCCTCTCCCGTCTGAGGCTGTCTCATAGCTTCACGCGGCGTGCAGTGATTGAGTACACGCTGGGGATGTGATGGGCGATGACCGGTAGACTCTATAGAGTCTGCGAGTGGCGATTCGTGGTCGGGCCGTCAGCAACGGTGCCAAGCGGTTGCG
>JAPOPA010000241.1 GCA_026713145.1 Chloroflexota bacterium | reverse complement strand
TTCGAGTTCGCCATGGAAGCCCAGCAGCTGTTGCGAGTCAGCCTCGAGGGAGCGGTGGGGTAGGACGCCCTCGTTTGACGCATAGATCGATGAGTATGCACGACGTTTACATGTCTCCTGATAAGCGGTACAGGTACTGGCTTGAGGCGAAGGTCTCGGACGTAGGCGACCGTGTGTGCATGTTTGTAATGTTGAATCCGAGCACGGCGGACGATTCGAGTTCTGATCCGACGATAAGCACGTGCAAGCGGTTCGCAAGGGACTGGGGATACGGGACGTTGCGAGTGTGCAACCTGTTCGCCCTGCGGTCTCCTTATCCGGTGGCTCTTCAGAATAGCCGCGACCCCGTTGGGGCTGAGAATGATGAGTGGATAATGAGGAATGCGCGCGATTCAAACGTTATCGTGTGCGCGTGGGGAAACCATGGTGGCCATCTAGATCGAGACGGCCGGGTCCGGCAGATGCTCGAAGGTGCAGGACTAGCGGGAAAGATGCGGCACCTCGGAATGACGACGATGGGCAAACCACGTCATCCACTGCGGCTGAGAGCCGATACGATACCGGTACGTTTTTTGAACTGAACTGAAATGCGGGAGAAACACCGAAATAATGCTTGAGATAAACAACCTGCACGTTGAGGTGAATGCTACAGGAATCCTCAAAGGCATCGACCTTACGGTGAAAGCGGGTGAAGTTCATGCCATCATGGGGCCGAACGGGAGCGGGAAGAGCACGCTGGCGAATGCGGTAGCGGGGCGTCCCGGATATGACGTAACGGAAGGGGACATCCTGTTTGAAGGTGAGAGCATCCTGGGATGGATACCTGACCAACGCGCTCGCGCCGGGCTATTCCTGGCAATGCAGTACCCAGTCGAGCTACCGGGCGTGCGAAACCGTCAGTTCCTCAAGGCTGCGCTCGACGCCTTACGTGAGGAACGCGGCGAGGATGAGCTGTCGGCGCGAGAGTTCGACACGCTGTACCGGAAGAGAGTCGCGGAAATTGGGATGAGCGAAGATCTCTCACGTCGAAATGTCAACGAGGGTTTCTCGGGTGGTGAGAAGAAGCGCAACGAGATTCTGCAGATGGCAGTTCTAGAGCCGAGGCTGGCACTGCTGGACGAGACGGACTCGGGTCTGGACATTGACGCACTGAGGACGGTGGCGGACGGAGTTAATTCGTATAGAAGCCCTGATAATGCGATGCTGCTGGTCACGCACTATCAACGGATTCTAGATTACGTGACGCCCGATTACGTGCATGTTCTGGTGGATGGACGGATTATCCGGTCGGGCGGCAAGGACTTGGCGCTGGAGTTGGAAGAGAAGGGGTATGACTGGATCGTTCAAGAGGCTGCTGTAGTGAGGAGTGGATAGTATGTCCAATGCGTGGGACGAGTCCGGCCAGATAAAGATTGGGAAACTAGCTTAGGGATGACATCGAAGACTTCTACATACGATCTTTATGCAAAGCAATTCGACCGGCTTCCTTCAACTGGGCCGGAGTGGCTGAGTGCGTTCCGACAAAGGGGGATTGACAGCTTTTCGATGCTTGGATTCCCGACCTCGCGGAAGGACAACGAGAGGTGGAAGTACACGAACCTAGGGCCGCTGGCAAATGCGGCGTTTGGGTATGCGGAACGACCGGGAACGGTTGATGCAGGGCTACTAAAGGCTCTCGCTCCAAGTTCCGATGACTGGGTCCAATTGGTCTTTGTGGACGGGCACTACGCGCCCGAGCACTCGACGAATGGGCACGCTGGGAACGGCGTAGTCGTGGGGAGGATTGGAGACACCGACGGTCTCAGCTTGAACGGTGTGGGTGAGCGGCTTGGGTCATTGGCCAGCCTGGAGTCGGACGGCTTTACGGCGTTGAATACGGCGTTCGCCACGGATGGGGCGGTCGTGAAGGTATCACCCGGGGGCAGCGCACCGACTGTCCAACTTGTGTACGTGACGACTGAGCATGGTGAGGCGATTGCCACGCATCCGAGGGCTTTGGTAATTGCCGGTGAGGGCAGTGAGTGCACTGTTGTGGAGAGCTATGTCGGTGTTGGGGAATCGACGTACTTCACGAACTCGGTGAGCGAGATTATTCTCGAGGACGGAGCGCAGGTTGAGCACTATCGGCTGATGATGGACTCGCCCAACGCGTTCCATATCGGGAGCACACCGGTGCGGATGGCAGAGGACAGCACGTTCAACTCGCTGTCGTTTGCCAGAGGCGGACGAGTCGCGCGGAATGGTCTGCACGTGATGCTAGACGCTCCGGGCAGCAAGTGTGTCGTGGGGGGGCTGTACTTCACCTACGGAACGCAGCATATTGATAACCATATCGTGATCGATCATCTGAAGCCGCAAACGGGCAGCGATCTGTATTTCAAGGGCATCCTCGATGACCGTTCGAGGGCGGTGTTCAGCGGCGGGGTGATTGTTCATCCGAATGCGCAGAAGAGCGAGGCGTACCAGAAAGACCAGAACCTCCTGCTTTCGGAGGGGGCGAGAATCAACACCAAGCCGATGTTGGAGATTTACGCCGACGATATCCAGGCGACGCATGGGGCGACGGCAGGGGCGGTAGCTGATGAAGCGATCTTTTACATGCGGAGCCGGGGAATAGACGAAAATACGGCGCGCGACTTGCTCGTTCACGGATTCGCTAAGGAAATCATCGACCGCGTTTCTCTGGAGCCTCTGCGGGAATATCTTGACGGTCTGTTCGCGGACGGGCTGCCCGGCGCCGGAGCCAAACACTCGGAAGGCGGCAAGAGCCGTGGATGAACTGGAAGAGCTATACCAGGAGATCGTGCTGGAGCATAACCGGAAGCCGCGCAACTTCCGGAAGATGGACGATCCGACGTGCACGTCGCACGGGTTCAACCCGTTCTGCGGCGACACGATCACGCTGTATATGACCCTTGATGAGGATGTGGTGACGGACGTGTCGTTTGAGGCGGCGGGATGCGCGATTTCCAAGGCGTCTGCGTCGCTGATGACGCAGGCGGTCAAGGGGCGAACGGTGGACGAAGCGCAGGCGACGTTCGGAAAGTTTCACAACCTGGTGACGAACGGCGCCAACGGTGGGGAGGACGACGAGAGTCTGGGCGATTTAGTGGTTCTCGCCGGTGTGAGGTCGTTCCCGACGAGGATCAAGTGCGCGACGCTGTCTTGGCACGCGCTTCGAGGGGCATTGGAAGGCGAGGAGACGGTTTCGACGGAATAGGAGGCCGACAATGCACGTACCAGTACAGGTGGACTACGGTGTTCGAGCGCTGGTGGACCTGGCGCAGCACTCCGACGAGACGGTCGTGCGCGCCTCCGAGATCGCGAGACGGCAGGGAATACCTGAACAGTACCTCGCGCGCGTGCTTCACTCGCTTCAGAGGCACGGTCTCACTAAGGCACAACGGGGGCCTCTTGGCGGACACTCACTGGCCAGGCGACCGTCGGAGATCACTATGGGAGCGGTGATGAGCTATTTGGGCGGTCCGGTCGCGCTGGTGGCCTGTCTCGACGACGCCGGGAACTGCGAGCAGTCTTCTTGCTGCGGGCAGCAGTCGGTGTGGCGTGAAGCCGAGGCGGCCATGTGGAAGGTCTTGAACGGCACGACCATCGCCGACGTGGTTGAGCGGATGCCTGCTTCACCACGGGAGAAGGTTCCTGCGTAGGCACGTCTCCATTCCTCAATAGGATAATCAGGATATGGCAGCAATGATCTCAAAGACGGCGAAGGCCTTGGACGTCCAGGCGCTGCGGGCGGACTTTCCTATTCTGGAGCGCGTGGTGAACGGAAAGCCGCTGGTCTACCTCGACAACGCGGCCACGACACAAAAGCCGCGCTCGGTGATCCAGTCGCTGGTCGATTACTACGAGAACTACAACGCCAACGTGCATCGGGGCGTGCATACGCTGAGCATGGAGGCCACCGACATGACCGAGGCGGCTCGAAAGAGGGTGGCGGACTTCATCAATGCCCCGGAGCCGGAGACGGTCATTTGGACGCGGAATGCGACGGAAGGGATGAACATCGTGGCGCATTCGTGGGGCAGGGGAAACATTGAGCCGGGTGATGAGATCGTCACGACCCCGATGGAGCACCACAGCAACCTGGTGCCGTGGCAGGAGATCGCCTCCGAGCGCGGGGCGTCCCTTCGGTTCATCCCTTTGAGCGATGACGGGACACTAGATCTGAGCGACCTTGACGCGATTATCACGGAGCGAACGAAGCTACTTGCCTTCACGCACGCGTCGAATTCCCTGGGGACGATAAATCCGGCCAAGCTGTTGACCGAGAAGGCCCATGCGGTGGGCGCGACAGTGCTGGTTGACGGGGCGCAGAGCGTTCCACACATGCCGGTGGACGTGGAAGACATCGGATGCGACTTCCTCTCCTTCTCGGGGCACAAGATGATGGGGCCTACGGGCATCGGCGCGCTATATGCCAAGCGGGAACTGCTGGAAGGCATGGAACCGTTCCTAACCGGAGGCGAGATGGTGCTGCAGGTCAGCTACGAGAAGGCGTCGTGGGCGGACCTGCCCTGGAAGTTCGAGGCGGGGACTCCGAACATCGCCGACTCCATTGGCATGGGAGCGGCGGTGGACTACCTTTCGGCACTTGGCATGGAGAATGTCAGGGAGCACGAGAAGCGGATCACCGAGTACGCGCTGGAGCGGTTCAAGGAGATCGAAGAGGTGGACGTGTTCGGCCCGGAGGACCCGGAACTACGTGGCGGTGTGGTGTCGTTCCACAACGAGGACGTGCATCCACATGACCTAGGGACTTTCCTCGATCAGCAAGGCATAGCGGTGCGGACGGGGCACCACTGTACGATGCCGCTCATGAGCAAGCTGGGAGTGGTGGCTACGGCGAGAGCGTCATTTTACGTCTACAACACCGAGCAGGAAATTGATGCTCTGGTTGACGGGATAAAAGGGGCCTTGCGATACTTTGGCAATGGACTCGCCTAGTATCGACGAACTCTACCACGACGCCATCCTCGATCACCGTCGTAATCCCCGCAATCAAGCTGTTCTCGGTTCTCCCGACGCCTTCGCGAAGGCCGTCAATCCCTTTTGCGGTGATGAGGTAGATATTCAACTCGCGTTCTTGAACGGGCGGGTAGCCAACGTGGGTGTGCAGGCGGTCGGGTGCTCCATTAATCAGTCGACGGCCTCAATGCTGTCCGAGGCCGTGGTGGGCAGAACGCCTGAGGAGATTCGGCTCTTGGCGGCGGCGTTCGAGGGCATCATGAATGGGGAGTCACCATCAGCGACCGATGCGGCCTCCATGAATGACCTTCCGACTCTGTCGTCGGTGCGGGAGTACCCAGTGCGAATCAAGTGCGCGCTGCTGTCGTGGTCGGCACTGGAGGACGCGCTGAGTGAGTGTGGTGAGGCTTAAGTAGGGGCGGTCCTTCAAGCGATGGAAAGGCTTGTAGATAAGCGCGGGATTCTCTTCGCTTACGCCCGCTTCCAAGTGGTGCCGCCGGGGTTGTCTTCGAG
>JAPOPA010000235.1 GCA_026713145.1 Chloroflexota bacterium | reverse complement strand
TGGTTCGGCGTCGATTGCGACTCAGGGGACTGGCCGGAATCCCGGTGCTGGGCCGGCAAGCACAAAGAGTTCGACCTCGGTGACGCGTGGTACACCCGCGAGCCCGATCCGGACGGTCTGATGCAGAGCGTATTCCGCGCCGACTCCGAAAGGGATGGATTCAAGGGCAACAACGGAATGCGGTACTACAACCCTGAGATCGAGCGGCTGTTCGACGAGGCGAAGAGCACGACGGACCGCAACTTCAGGGCCGAGAACTACCGCAAGATCGTCGACATCGTCGTCAATCAGGACGTGCCGCTGATCAAGCTGCAGAGCATGCCGCGCTTCTTCGCGGCGCGTGACGTGGTGCAGGGCGGCTACGTAAGCCCCAAGGGCTACTGGAACGCGAAGGACTGGTCCTGGCAAGAGCCTTCGGGAGAGTAATCGAGTGTAGAGGGTCGCAGCGCGCCGACGAATGATACGTGTTAGGGTGCTGCGACCTATAGCTCGAAAGCGCAAGTCCACATTTTCTGAGCGGTCGGCCTCGGGACGCAATCCTGAGGCCGACCATCTTGCCGTGTCCGGGAGGTCCTAGCCATCCAGGCTTATATTGCCCGTCGTCTGCTTCAAACGCTATATGTCGTCGTCGTGATCTCAGTCATCATCTTCGCGGCGGTGCGATTCGCGCCCGGAGACCCGGCTGTGACCAGGCTCGGCATGGAGGCCACAAGAAGTGCGCTCGAACAAGAGCGCCGTGATCTTGGCCTCGACAAGCCGATCTACGAGCAGTATGTCATCTGGCTGGGCAAGGTCGTGAGGGGCGACATGGGCGTCTCGCTGGCCTATGCCTCGGACCACCCAGTCGCTCCATTAGTCATGGAGAAGTTCAAGAGGACGATTCCGCTCACATTGGCGGCGATGGCGATTGGGCTGGTCGTGTCCATTCCGCTGGGGATCATTGCCGGCCTGCGTCCATACAGCCTTCTCGACAATATCATTTCTTCCACTTCCTTGTTTGGAGTAGCAGCTCCCAGCTTCTGGGTTGGGCTCATGCTAATCCTGCTGTTCGCCGTTCGGTTGGACTGGCTGCCTCCCTTCGGGTACGGACCAATTGGGCAGGGCTTCCACTGGAAGTACTTCATACTGCCGTCCTTAGCGCTCGGATTCCAGCTTATGGGAGCGCTGACGAGGTACATGCGGTCGGGGATGTTGGACGTTATGAGTTCGGACTATGTTCGTACCGCCCAAGCGAAGGGGCTCCCGTACCGCACGGTGGTGGCAAGGCACGCCGTGAAGAATGCCATGCTCTCAGTCGTTACGGTAATTGCTCTCGACCTTGGAGCTCTGCTGGCGGGGGCACTCGTCACAGAGACCGTCTTCCAGTGGCCCGGCGTCGGCCTCCTGCTGGTGAACTCAATCCAGGCCAGGGACTATGCGATCGTTCAAATGATCGTTCTGGTCACTTCCATCTGGTACATATCGGTAAATCTCCTTGCCGACATTCTGTACGGATATCTTGACCCGCGGATCAGATACGAATGAGTACCACCGCCCAAGAACGAGCGATCGACCTGCACTCACGCGGCGAATTGGCCGACAGGCGTCGCGGGCGGTTGCTACGCCTGTTCCTCGCGAGCTTCTTTAGAAACCGCACGGCGGTGTTTGGCGCGATAACGATCTTCGTGTTCACCGTCGCGGCGCTTATCGCTCCGCTGCTGCCGACCGATCCATTGGAGCAGGACTACGATGCTCTCATGCGCCCACCGTCCATCGAGTATCCCATCGGCACCGACTCCCTAGGGCGTGACAATCTGACCCGCCTCATTCATGGCGGGAGGGTTTCGCTGCAGGTGGGACTCTTCGCCGTGCTGATTGCCACGACCATAGGTGTAACCATCGGCCTCGTTGCGGGGTACTTCGGCAAGTGGACCGACAGCATACTCATGCGGATCGTGGACGTGATTCTTGCCTTTCCCGGCCTGTTGCTTGCGATTCTGATGGTGGCGGTGCTCGGGCCCTCGCTCCGCAATGCGATGCTTGCAATCGCAATTGCGTTTATTCCCGGCTTCGCTCGGATAACTCGGGCGAATACCCTCTCGCTGCGCGAGAAGGAGTTCGTGGAGAGCGCGCGGGCGATAGGTGGAGGTCCGGTGCGCATCATGTTCAAGACGATTCTGCCGAACACGGTGTCTCCGATTATCGTTCAGGCCTCGCTGGGAATGAGCTACGCAATTCTCTTCGAGGCAAGTCTGAGCTTCCTGGGCCTGGGCATTCAGCCGCCGACGCCGTCCTGGGGCTATATGCTCTCGGCAAGCAGGGAGTTCATCACCCTGGCGTGGTGGCTGTCCACCTTCCCGGGACTCGCCATATTCCTCGTCGTGATCGCGTGGAACTTCATCGGGGACGGAATCCGAGAGGCGCTCGATCCCCGACAGCGGCGCAGGTAGCTTCTCCTGGTCAAAGTCATGGCAGGACTGCCACAGACTGCGTAGCGCTGCAAGCTTGTAACGCGATACCCTATAGCCATGTTGATCATCAAGGGCCTCGCCTTCGCGGCATTCGTCCTCGCCATTCCGCTGTTTCTCGTTATCATGAACCTCCGCGTGGTTGTGAACACCCCGCTGCTCTACAGCTACGGGTTCGACCAGTACGAGATTGAGCGGGTGACGGGCATCGAGCGGAACGAGCTTCTCTCGACGGGGAAGCAGATCCGCGACTACTTCAACGACGAGGAGCGCTGGCTCGATGTCAGAGTCCGAATCCGCGGAGAACTGGTACCTCTCTACAACACCACCGAAATCCTGCACATGTGGGACGTGAAGGCGCTCATTCGCACTCTCTACAACGTGCAGCTCATTGTTGGGCTTTATATTCTCCTGCTCATTCCTGCAGGGCTGGCGATTGCGCCACGCGCCTTCCCGCGAGTCCTCTTAAGGCTCGTGGCATGGGGGGCGGGGCTAACGCTTGCGATAGTGTTCGTTGCGGGCCTGCTTTCTCTGACCGGGTTCAGCCAGACGTTCTACGTATTTCACTTGATCGCGTTCACCAATGACCTATGGCAGCTCGATCCTGCCCGGGATTTCCTGATCGCGATGTTCCCGGAGGGGTTCTTCTTCGATGCGACGATGGTGCTGGCCGGTCTGACCGTAATCCAGGGACTGTGGGTGCTGTACCTCACTCTCGGCTTGCTGAAGAAGTTCCCAGCCTCCACGTTCTTCAAAATCACAGTGGTGCAGGCGGTGGTGCTGATCGTGGCCGCGTTGTTCATTCTCAGAGTGTTTCCCGACGGGTTCTTCTTCGAGGCGGTGATGATAGTCACCGTGGCGTCAGTGACGCAGGTTCTTGTGGCACTCGTCCTTTGGATGCGGTCACCGAAGAAGGCAAGGTCCGCCCCGGACTCTGACGACGGCAGGGGACGGAAGGCTAGCGCCTCCGCATCACGGCCAATAGCCTTCTCCGGGCGTTCGCAAGGGAAGTCGGAACAGCATAGCGATTCACACTCACAGAGAGCCGCGCGTGCCGAGAGCTTGGCGAACTATGTCTTCATAGGCTACAGCGTGATCGAGGCCGGACTGCTCGGGCTGATGCCCGTGCTTCTGAGACGGCGCAGCTCCCAAGAGGGCGGATCCGCCGCCCATTGACGCCGCCTCTTGAGGTGTCCATGACCAACATAGTGAGTCCGAGCGAGCCGACGCTGTTTCGTCCTGATGACATTCGCGCTCGACTCGGGCCGGGAACGTGGCGGCTGCCACTCTTCCACGACGGCCGCAACGGCGTAGCGCTTGTTTGCGACGCTACTTTTTCACAGACCGATGACGCTCCTCTTTCACATGACTGCAACGAGTTCCAGTTCATCCTGCGTGGGGAGTACGAGTTCCGCGTAGGGAGTTACTCTCCCGTGCGGGCCGTCAAGGGCGGTATCGTAAGGCGACCGTCAGGTCTGGCTCTCTCCATCCACAACTTGGGCGACGAAGAGGGTCTTCGGGTTACCGTAACGCCATCTCAAGATGTCGTGCAAATGGAAGGGCATCGAGAGCGGGGTGAGTCTCTTGATTCGACTCAGCCGCCGAACATGCTGCTCACCAGGACGGAGGAGCTGCTGACAAGCTCCGATCAGCGGCGCTTCACGATCATCGAGGACGACCTGAATACGATGTACCTGATCCGGGAGCGGCCGGGGGATGTGAGCAATGCCCACTGGCACTTCGACTTCGACGAGTGGTGGGTTATCGGGGGCGGGAAGCTGGTCTTCGAGGTAGGTGAAGGGCGTCCGAAGCTGCAGGCGAAAGAGGGTGACATCGTCTTCACGCCACGGGGGTTTCGGCACCAGATTGCCACTATTGGTGATGAAGTGTCGTTGCGGATGCCGGTTACCACGGCGGACAACGTCCACATCTGGACGGACGACGATTCGTCTGCGCCGCCACCGAGGGAGTGACTACCTAGGTCCTACGCAGGAGATAGATGCTCGGGGCGATGTAGCCTCGGTGGAAGGATATCCGCAGGGGGACCTCCGCGGCGCGCCTCCATTGGTCGGAGTGTCGGGCGAGCGTGTCCTCGAAGAGCCGACGGCGGGCTGTGATGACCGTGAATGCCCCATCTTTAACGACGAGCCGGGCGGTCTCACGGAGGGCTGACTCGTATAGCTTGTCGAGGGCGGCGTCGGTGTTGGCGAGCATGCCAAAGGGCAGGTCGGCAACGGCAGAGTTGAAGGATGCGTCCGGGAGGGGCGGGGAGTGAATATCGCCAAGGATGAGCTCTACTGCTTGTCGTGAGCCTGCGGCGGTGAGGTTTCGTTCCGTGCAGGTGAGGGCTTCCGGGTCGATGTCGATACCTACCGCGGACGCGACGGGCCCGGCAGTCAGGCGCTCGATGAGCAGCGTACCGGAGCCGCAGCCGAGGTTGAGGAAGCGGCCGGTCTCGGATAGTCCGGGGAGAGTGACCATGGCGTGAGCGACGGTGGCGTTGAGGGCGTCGGGGCGGTTGCAGACTCGCCACTCTCTGGCGGAGAGCGGCATTGGAGTTAGACGGATGAGCGCCTCCCAGCCTCCGCCAGTCTGCGAGCGACGGAAGGACAGATGCAGGTGGGCGTCGTCAGTCCGCTCTTCCAGTTTGATGGCAGATGCGATGTCGCTGCGGAGGCGTTTCATGGTGTTGGATTCTGAACCGGCGGCGCTGACGCGGAAAGTCTGGAATGTTCCCGTGGGATGGAGGGCGATGACTGATTCTATCGCCGTGACAAGCCGGGTAAAGTGTTGGTGACCGAGTAGGCCCTTTGGACGGGGGATATCAAAACGCTCGACGAGGTGGACGGCTACGGGGCTGCGGAGATCGATCAGGCGCTCGACCGGTCCGGCGTACCTGACAGACATACGGCCTTCTTTCGGGTAGCCGGCCAGACGGTAGGCGCGTCTTCCGAGTCTTTTGCTCAGTTCATCGTCAATGAATCGTTCGAGGCCCGTGATTAGCTCGAACTCGTATCTGCGGTCGGCCGTTGGCGCGATTGGATTTGGAAGATGTCGACCGGGCATGGCAGTGTCATGGTATCGCATGTAGGAGCGGGCAGCAGGGGTTCTCGCTGCTAGGCTCTAGTTGCCGGGAAGGGGCGTTTGACCCTCACCGCAGCCCTCTCCCGCTTGCGGGAGAGGGAGTTACAGAAAAGGCGCGAGCGCCTACTACTCGTACCAGCCGGAGGCGAAGATGTAACCGTCGTGGAGGACAGCCCAGGTGTGCTTCTGGCGGTCGTCTCCGGTTTCGGGGTTGACGAGGACGTAGTCAACCCAGCGCCCGGTCTCGGTGGCGCTCATCAGGTCATCGCCGTAGAAGTAGCCGTCGGCGTCTATTCTAAGACTGGGGTCTCTTCCGACGAACATGGGATTGGGGTGGGCAATGGTATAGCCGTTCTCGTCGACGATGAAGACGTACCACTGACCGTCGACGCTTTCTTGGGAGCCGTAGTATTCCATTGCGGCGTCGAGTCCGAGGGCGTCGTAGAGGTTGAGGGCCTGCTGGACGAATGACTTGGTGTAGGCAGGCGCGTCAGACTTGCTTGGGCCGCGCTCGTACCAACCGGAGCCGAAAGTCAGGCCATCGTGGCGGGCCATCCAGGAGTGCTTGGTCTCCGCACCTCCCGTGGCAGGGTTGGGGAATGTGTAAGAGAACCAAGCGCCGTCCTCGTCGGCGACGGCAGTAACGGCCTCGCCGGCGGGATATCCATTTGGGCCAACGGCGTAAGAGGCCGGACGGTTGACGAGGTCTGGGTTAGCGGCGTGGGCGAGCATAGTGTCATTCTCGTCGATGATGAATATGTACCACTGGCCGTCGACGCTTTCTGTTCTGTTGTAGTAGGCGAGGGTGTCTTCCAGTCCCACAGCGTCATAGAGATTTACGGCCTGCTTTACAAAACTCTGAGTGTAGGCAGGGGGGTCGGACTTGCGCGGACCACGCTCGTACCAGCCGGAGCCGAACAGCAGTCCGTCGTGGCGGACCATCCATGAGTGCTTGGTCTCGATGGCGCCGGTAGCAGGGTTCGGGTAGGTGTATGCGAACCATTCACCGTCTTCGTCGGCAGCTGCAGCAACGGCCTCGCCCGCAGGAAAGCCATTCGGGCCAATTGCGTTGGAGGCGGGGCCGATGACCAGACTGGGATCCGCGGCATGAGCGATTATGTTGTCGTCTGCATCAAAGATGAAGACGTACCACGGACCGTCCATGCTTTCCCTAGTGTTGTAGTAGGCGAGTGTGGCGTCGAGTCCTTCGGACTCGTACATGTCGATGGCCTTGTTGACGAAGTGCCTCGTATAGTCTTCGGGCGTTGACTTTCGAGGCACTGACACCGCTGCGCCCATGGATGCCGAGTCGGTCTCCTCGGCCATGGTTTCGCGAACTATCTGCTCGACCTGTTCACGAGAGCCGCCCTGATCGACGGGGGCGGGGTTGTTGGCAAGCTCGGACTGCACGATCTGCTGAATGTCGGAGCGTGAGATACTGCCGCTATCGCCACAGGCCATCGGCACTGCAAAGACAAGTATGGCGAGAACGGCAACCGCGGTCAGGATTAAGGACCGTTTATTCATGGACTACATCTCCTTCTGGTGCAGTGAATTGGGGTGGAAGCATAGATATTGAGTATCAGTTATCTGTTAATTTTAACGGCTGAGGAGTATTTGGGTCAACGGAAACCAGGGCCCGAAACTGTTCAGGGTTGACGGGACGAGCATTTCAGCCGATTTCGGAGTCCATAGATTTGCCTTTGAATTTGGCGAATGCCGGAAGTGAGTCGCGAGGTGAACCAGCTAGGCGCGTTGCGGTACCGGATCCTCTGGTTTCACTCCAACCCTCTCCCGCGAACGGGGGTGGGCGAGTTGACAAATTGGTGTATTGCTCAGTTCCAAAGGGGACGCCTAGGGACCATTCTCGGTGTCCCCCATGCGTTGTTCCAGTCTCTGAAGGGCGTCCTGGGTCGCGCGGATCTCTCGGATGAGCTCTTCGCGGGAGACTGGGCGTTCGAGGTCGCGGAGGCGTTCGAGCTTGGCCTCGTCGAGGTTGTTGATGATGATGGCGATGAAGAGGTTGATGACGACGAGGGTGCCGATTATGACGAAGCTGACGAAGTAGACCCATGCGAAGGAATG
>JAPOPA010000193.1 GCA_026713145.1 Chloroflexota bacterium | reverse complement strand
GAAGGACCGCATCCATTCGTACCTGACGTACCTGCGCGACCGGCTGACAGTGGCAAAGGCTCTATTGGCGGAGAGTGGAAGCATCTTTGTCCAGATCGGCGATGAGAATGTGCACCGGGTGCGGGCACTGATGGATGAAGTGTTCGGTGAGGACAATTTCGTTAGTCTCATTTCCATCCAGACCACCACGGGCTTTGAGGCTTCCTACCTCGGGAACATGTCGGACTTCGTCATCTGGTACGCCAAGGACAAGAGTCGGGGCAAATCAAGGCCTCCTCTATATCGCAAACAGTTCCGGATCGGCGAGGGGAATGCACGCTGGCTGATGTTCGATGACCTTAGCTATCGCGGAGTTTCTTCTGCCGAAAGGAGAGGGGACGCCCATATTCCAAATCGTGCTACACCGTACAAACCAGACAACATCATTTCCCAGGGTCGAGCCAAAGAGCCGCAGCCATTCCCATTCCTCGGTAGAAGCTACGACTCCTGGAATAAGAACTCCCACTGGAAGGCCAGTTATCCAGATGGGATGATGAGGCTGGCGCGCGCCTCTCGCATACATGTAGCAAGGGACTCCATCCAGTACGTTCGATTCCACTCGGATTTTGATGCCGCTGTTCACGGAAACATCTGGACCGACACCGGAACCGGCAACTTCACGGACGACAAAGTCTATGTAGTTCAGACCAACTCCAAAGTTGTTGAGCGATGTGTCCTCATGACGACCGATCCGGGCGATCTTGTTCTTGATCCTACGTGCGGATCGGGCACTACGGCGCGCGTCGCCGAGCAGTGGGGGCGGCGCTGGATCACGATTGACACCTCACGCGTTGCCTTGGCGCTCGCCCGCTCCCGGATCATGGGCGGGCGCCACCCGTACTACACGCTCGCCGACAGCCCAGAAGGCCAGCACGCAGAAGCTCGGCTCGGTGGCACAGAGCCGAAGTCCAGCCCGACGTACGGGGACATACGCCAAGGTTTCGTGAATGAGCGGGTTCCCCACATCACGCTGAAGGCCATCGCCAACAACTCGGAGATTGACACGATCTGGGAACGGCGTCAGCCTGCGGTTGAGTTTGCACTCGCCGAACTGAACGAACTGCTCGCCGAGCACCCGACGCCCTTCCCAGTCACTCGTGGAGCACGGAAGGGGCAGACCGTGGACTTCACGGTCCCCATGGAGACCATCGAACTCCCGAATGGCGACCCCGCGCCTGCGAACGGCCTCCTCGAATGGGAGGTTCCCCGTGAGGCCCCGGGCGATTGGCCGTCGTCGTCGCGTCCGGCGCTCGCCGCCTTCTGGGAGGCCCGCATCGCCCGCCAGCGAGAGATTGATGCCTCCATCGTCCGGACGGCTGACTTTGAGCACCTCTACGACAAGCCGGTCGAGGACAAGTCCAGGGTCCGCGTCGCCGGTCCTTTCACGGTGGAGAGCCTCGCTCCCCACCGGACGCTCGCGGTGGACGAGCAGGACGAACTGATCCCGCAGGCCGCCGAAACCCGCGCGCCCTACGGCTCCGGCCAGTACGGCGACTTCAGCTCGATCATCCTCGAGAATCTTCGCGCCGCCGGTGTCCAGCAGGCCCACCGCCAGG
>JAPOPA010000374.1 GCA_026713145.1 Chloroflexota bacterium | reverse complement strand
GCATCTACCAGAGCCACGACGATGATCTGGACGAATGGGTCCCCTTGGCGGAGAATCCCGTCATACCCCTGGACCCGGCGCCGGAGGGAGACGAGTCCAGGGCGTCGAGCAAGCTGCCGGAGTGCGTAATCTTCGATCCGAGCGGCTGGAAGGAGGGCGATATCTACTACGCCCTGATCGGCAACAAGAACCATCGCCCCGGCTATGAGGGAGACTCCACCAGCCTGTTCAAGTCCAGGGAACTGAGGGAATGGGAGTACGTCGGGCCGTTCTACAAGTCGGACAGAAAGTGGACTGAGGAGATAGAGGACTGCGCGGACTCCGACTTCTTCCCTTTCGGGGACAAGCACATGCTGCTGATGCACACTCACCGGCCCTACGGCAAGGCCCAATACTATATCGGACGGTACGAGAACGAGCATTTCTACCCCGAGACTAACGGGCAGTTGAGCCACCTGGGTAGCCTGGTCTCCGGCCCCGAAACGTTGCTGGACGACAAGGGCAGGCGGATATTCTGGGGCTGGGTCAGGGAGGCGCGTGGGGACGACTGGGAGAAGTACGGGTGGAACAGCATGATGACGCTGCCCTGGCGCTTCACGCCCGCCAGCGACAACAGTCTGCTCATAGATCCGGTGGAGGAGCTACGCTCCCTGCGCTATGACGAGCGGCAACATGACGATATCACTCTGTCGGAAGGTGAGGAGAGGACGGTCGAGGGATTCGAGTCGGACTGCATGGAGATCAGGCTGACCATCGAGCCCGGCGATGCCGCCCGGTTTGGGATGAAGCTGCTGCGCTCGCCCGGAGGCGAGGAGGAGACGGTCATCACCTACGATGTCGAGCGGCAGCAGTTCGTTGTGGATTTCGAGAGGGCGAGCGAAGACGAGAGTCTGTCCTACGGGCGGGATATGCGCGACCTTAGCAAGGGCGTCCGTCAGCAGACCGTTCCATTCGCACCGGAGGGTGGAGGGCGGCTGGACATTGACGTGTTCGTGGATCGCTCGATCATCGAGGTGTTCGTCAACTCCCGTATCTGCATCGTCCAGAGGGTCTATCCCACAAGGGAGGACAGCAAGGGCTTCAGTTTGTTCACCGAGGACAGGCCCATCGTTGTCAGAAACATCTTCAAGTGGGAGATGGACGCGACGAATCCATGGTGATGACGTGGTAGAATTCAAAGTGCATGAGTATGAGCTTGAAAGGGGGAAGTATGAGGGATGCGGAGACCAGTTACTCTCCGGCCTGTATGACTACGCGGCCACCTGCCCGAACCTGGATGCTCAGATTGTGCCTGTCCAGCAACCGCATACCTACGAGTGGAGTGGCATCGGATACATACACGTCAATGTGTCGGGGATGACCGTCCCACAGAACCGTGCCCCTACAAACGTCGAAGATTACTTCACTGCCATTGGCCAGAATTGCTGAGGCGCTGGTCACGGGGAGCAGTCTCAGTTCTGCCACCAATGCCGGCGGCAAGGTCAGGAACTCGCTGAAGCCGGTGTCTATAACGGCCTCTATTTCCCGCGCCTGTCCACCCGGGCCTTGCACTGTGATGGATACGATGGGTTCGTAGGCAGAGTTCACCACCCCTTGGATCACTCGATCCTCCGCAGGGAGCCGCCTCCAAAGCTAGCCAAAGCTCTGTATCCCACCCGTTCACTCCAAATGTTGATAGCGTCCGGGCGCCGCGCCCGCAGAAGGTCTGCCGCGGCCAGCAGATCGCCTGCGATAGCCCAACTTCCGGTGTCCACGTCAATGGAGACTACTTCCCCATGGTGGTCCGTTTCGACCTGTGGGCGGATTTCCCGCTCGTATATCTCTTTGCCGAGGTGGGCCGTCTCCTCGCGGGGGCGACGTGGGAGCATTTCGACCACTCCTGCCTGCGTGAGCGCCAAAGTATCTGCGTTCTTCATTCTTCCCTTTTCTAAGTCGTATTTCTACAATTCACATTCTATCACGTTGCCGGAGATATGGTCGGAATTTTATCGGCTTTGCAACGATGCGGCAGTCTGCGTGGCTTTGTAGGAGGACGCGATGGTCAGCGGCTTCCTGCCGATCTGCCGCCGTCAACCATGTACACGCCTCCGGTGCAGAAGCTGCTGTCGTCGCTGGAGAGGAACAGCATCAGCCTGGCCACTTCCTCCGG
>JAPOPA010000162.1 GCA_026713145.1 Chloroflexota bacterium | reverse complement strand
GTGGGGGGGGCGCGCCGCATGTGGGTGGGGGGGGCGGGCGGAGGGGGAGAGTGGGGGGGGCCCCCGCCTGCGCGACGGCGGCGGCCTGTGGCATGGAGAATACGGTGGTGCAGTAGGTCTCGATGCCCTCCTCGGCCAGACGGCGGAATGCGCCGAGTCCGTTTGCAGTGCAGGGAACCTTGATGATGATCTGGTCGGACATGCGGGTGAAGAAGTGGCTGACATCGAGGAGTTCATCTGTGGAGTGGCCGTCGACCTCGACGACGACGGGCTTGTCGGTGATGTCGAGGTAGCGCTGGACGACGTCCTTGATCTGGCCGTACTTCTTGACCATGTCGTTGAGTACGACGGTGTTGGTGACTATGCCGGCCGCGCCTCGGTCCATCCAGTTCTTGAGGTCTTCGGGATCGCCGGCCAGCCATATGGCGGGGCCTCTTCCCACTCGCCGTGCCTGCATTACGGGGCCGGTGACCACCGGCTCCACGCCGTTCGTGCTGATCTTAGTCCCAGTTGCCATGGTGCGCCTCCAGCGTGTTGTCTATGGTGTGAAGTTGAATTTTGCAGAGTATGCCACATTCCAAGGGGATAAGAAAGTAGAGAGTGTTGCGTAGAAAGGGCGAGAAGTCTCTGGAGTTAGCTGCGACGGACGCGGCCTCTTAGGGAGAGGAAGGCGAGGGTGAGGCTGATGGAGGCTACTCCTCCGATGGCGGCGAAGCCATTGGCGAGGGCCTCGATGTCCCAGCCCTCGGTGATAAGTGAGCGGAGAGCGCCGAGGAGGTAGGTGACGGGGTTGTAGGTGGCGAGGGTTTCCATCCAGCCGGTCAGGGCTTCCAGTGGGAGGAAGACCGTGGTCATGAAGACGAAGGGGAAGAAGAGAAGCCAGCTGGTGTTGACGGCAGTGGGGTTGCCGGTCTTGAGTGCTATGGCATAGGTGAACCCGGCAAAGGCGAGGCTCCAGACCCCGGCAATGAGGACGAATGCCAGCATCCCGATGATACCGCTTTCAAACCGGACACCTACGACGAACCCGAGTATCAGGACGGGTATGGATAAGGCCACGCACAGGGCGAAGTCGGCGACCATGAGTCCGAGGAGTAGGGAAACCCTGTTGACGGGGGTTAGGGACAGGCGGTCGAAATAGCCGCTCTGTATGTCGAAGACGAGGGTGATCGCGCGCGATATTCCCGTCACGGCGAATATGATGGCAACGGGAAGCTGGAAGGCCTTGTAGTCGATGCCGGGGATGTCTTCGGCGATGTCCTGGAGCGCGCCGATGTTGACCACGAAGAAGAATACGGGAATGATAAGGGCGGGCAAGAGGCTCTCGATGTCGCGTCTCGTGGCTCTCAGCGCGCGCGAGGAGACGGCGGCGAGGTCTGAGAAGAAGGCCCATCGCCGGTGGCGGCGGACGCTTCGGATGGACGTAGTTCGGGCTGCATCTTCCACTGCGTTCATAGTTCCTCAGTCTCCTCCGTCGGGTCGGCGCCGACCTGAATTCGACCGCCGGTCACGGTCAGGAACACGTCGTCGAGGGTCGGCGTCCGCAGGGTGATTTCGCCGACGGTGACACCACTTCGATCGAGGGCCAGAGCGACGTTCCCAACGAGGGCGGCGCCGTTTTCGACGGATACGACAAGCTCCTGGCCGTGGTCTTCTATCTGGCTGACGCCGGAGACCCTTTCGAGGGCCGCGACGGCTGCCGCCGAGTCTCCTTCGATCTGCACGATGATGACGTCCTTGCCGACCGACCGTTTCAGGTCGGCCGGTCTGCCCTCGACGGCGATCCTGCCCCGGTCGATGATGCCGACGCGCTCGGCAAGCATGTCTGCTTCCTCGAGGTACTGTGTCGTGAGGAAGATCGTGACGCCGAGTTCCTCGTTGATGCGTCGGACCTCTTCCCAGACGCGGTTTCGGCTGAGTGGATCGAGCCCGGTTGTCGGCTCGTCGAGGAACAGCACTTCTGGATCGTGGATGAGGGCCGCGGCGAGGTCGAGGCGGCGCTTCATTCCTCCCGAGTAGGTGCCGACGAAACGGTTGATGGCGTCGCCGATGTCCATTAGGGACTCAAGCTCGGAGAGTCGCCGGTCGACCTCTCTGCCGGACATGCCGAAGAGCCATCCTTGGAGGCGGAGAATCTCCCTACCGGTCTGCTTGGGGTCGAGGGCGGCTTCCTGGAGGGCCGCGCCGACTCGCAGGCGTACCTCCTTCGGCTCGCGGACGACATCCTTGCCAGCGACTACGGCTCGGCCGCCGTGTGGCAGGAGCAGGGTTATCAGCATTCGGACAACGGTCGTTTTGCCCGCACCGTTGGGGCCGAGGAATCCGTAGATTTCCCCTTTTCGCACGGCCAAATCAATGCCGTCTACGGCCTTTACCTCGCCGAAGTTTCTGGCCAAGCCCTCGGCGAGTACCGCAAAGTCGTTCGTTTCGCTCACGCTACGAGGCCTTCCTTATCAGCATCACGCCGTCGCGGATGGGCAGGAGGACGTGGTTGACACGGGGATCGTTCTTGACCCGCTCATTGAAGGCGGCGATGGAGCGGTCTTCGTCCGTCTTTGGGTCGAGGACGCGACCGCTCCAAAGGACGTTGTCAACGGCGATGACACCCCTTGGAGCTAGAAGGTCGACAGCCTTCTCGTAGTATGCGGCATAGCCGGTCTTGTCGGCGTCAATGAAGACGACATCGAAGACCCAGTCATTGAGGGTCTCCAGGGTCTCGAGAGCCGGGCCCAAGCGTAGGTCTACTTTGTGGCCGTGTGGACTCTTGGCGTAGAACTGTCGGGCGACTTCCGCCGCCTCCGGGTCGATGTCGCAGGTGACAAGAATGCCGTCTTCGGGGAGGGCGGCAGCCATCATCTGAGAGCTGAATCCGGTGAATGTGCCGATCTCCAGCACTCGCCTTGCGCCGGTGGCCCACACAAGGGTCTGGAGAAGGGTACCCTCGATGGGTCCGGAGAGCATCTGTGGGATGCTCATGTTTTCATAGGTGAAGTCTGTGAGGTCCTTGAGGTAGTCGGGCAGGGGGCTTGTGTGGTCGATGGCGTATCGTTCGATGTCTTCGGGGACGAGAGTGAGCATGGTGAGTTCCTATTAGGTAGTAATGTAGAGAGCGATTGCGTGAGAGTGCCGGCGAGGTTGGAGGATTGAGAATCACTCAAATTGAGGGACATTACGGGACATTGCGGGACATTCTGTAACTTTTCCCTTTTCAGATGCTCGGCCTGGGCGACCTGCGGCCCTTATTCAAGGATAGACCATGTGTTCTTGGCAGTCAAGTCTGATTCTGCTAGACGAGCATGACTCAGCCTAACAGGTCGGGGGCAGATTCAGCACGTTGCTCATCGTAATCGTGTTGGACTCCCGCCTCCGCGGGATTGACGGGTGAAGGTGCGGGAGTGATGGGTCGAGGTGTGAGACTGCCTATTCCTCGTGGTGGAGCTTTACGCGGCAAGAGGGTTTGGGTACCATCTGGCGAACCTCGGAAAGAGAGGCGAGACGGCAAGATGCGTGGGATGTTGTACAGGGCTTTCAAGGCCGCGCGATTTGATCGGGCGACGTACCGTGACGTGCTGCGCGACCAGCAAGCCATTCTGAATGCTCTGGGAATCGTGATTCTCGCCGGGATTGCCTATGCGGTCGGCCAGTCGAGCGCTGTGGGGGAGTCGGCGGAGCAGGGTCTGGACTCGGGCGCAATCGGGGACAGGCTGCTCGGCGCGTGGTTCGCGTCGGTCACCTTCATGGTTGGATGGCTCATTTGGGCGGGGATAGCGTATGGGGTCGGCAGGGTGTTCCAGCGCGACGAGGTGACGTTCCGAGAGATACTTCGCGTGCTGGGAATATGCTTCGGCCCGGCGGTGCTGCTCTTCCTGACGGCCATAACGCCGATCGAAATGGTTGTATTCAACTTCGTGACCATATGGATGCTCGTGGCGGGAATCATCGCCCTCCAGGAGATTCGAAAGTCCGACTGGCTCGGGGCGATCATGGACTGCTCCCTCGGTTGGGTGGTCGGGCTGCAGTTGCTGCCCGGCTTTCTATTTTCGGTGTACTTCGATCCGATCAGCACCCTGCCGGAGATGTAGCAGGGACATTCATAGCTGTCTCATTACAGCGGTTCGTACTTCTTCGCTGCGATCACCCAACATGCGAAAGAAGTTTTCCGTTGTGATGCGGCACACCTCATTGGCGTCGATCCCTCGAAGTTCGGCCAGCTTGCGCGCAATGTCCTGTAGGTGGCGCGGCTCGGTCCAGTTTTCGCGTTTGGCCTTGAATGGCTGTGGGGCGGAGTCGGTCTCCAGGACGATGCGGTCCAGCGGCAGATCGGCTGCGACGGCCTGAAGATGTGGAAGACGGAGCAGCGGTTTCGCCAGCGAAATGGAGAACCCGAGGTCGATGGCAGCCCTCGCGGTATCCATATCGCCCTGGAAGTAGTGCATTGCACCGCCGACCTCGTAGGCGCGCTCCTCTCGGAGGACACGGAGCACCTCATCGTGGGCTTCGCGGCTGTGGAAGACGATAGGCAGCCGAAGCTCACGCGCCAGCCTGATCTGCTCGCGGAAGGCCTGGAACTGCATCGCGCGATCGGGCATGTTTTCGAGAAAATCGAGGCCGATCTCGCTCATCACTATGACTTTGTCGGTGGCCGTGGCGCACTCGTGGAGCCGGGCGTAGACCCTCTCATCAACCGGGCCGGTCAGATCCATCGGATGGATACCCACGCCCGCGTAGAGTTCCGGGAACTTATTGGTTAGCTCGACACAGCGTCGTGAAGACTCAACGGTAGTGCCGGCGTTAACGACCAGGCACACATCCACTGCGCGCGCACGGCCAAGGATTTTACCGATCTCTTCATCGGTATCGTATGCGTCGAGGTGGCAGTGGGTGTCGATGAGCGGGCCCATGAGTTCCCGTGTTATCATCTTCTACGATGAGGTAGCTTAGGTGGCAGTCCATATGGAGCCGCATAATGCTACCCGCCATTATTCGGCCAGTTGTCGTTCGATCCTAAGCTATCGTACTTGAAACGCGCAGCTCTTACATACGGAAGACTCGCGCTAGGGATAGGTATAGGTGTAGGGCTGGGCTGGTTTGCGATTCGAGGTCTCGATTGGGGCCTTGTTGTGGACCATCTTTCGAGGGTGTCACCGCTAATGATCGCGCTGGCACTCGCTGTGTTCATGGCGTCGGGTGTGGTCCGCGCCGCGCGTTGGCGGATGCTCTTCGTCGAGCCGCGACCTTCGGTAGCCCGGTTGTTCATCGTCCAACACGAGGGGCTGGGTCTCAGCAATATCATGCCCCTCCGCGTGGCGAGCGAGCTTACTCAGATTGCCGTATTGACCATCAAGGACGGACTGCGCGCGTCCACAGTGCTGGCCGCAATAGGAATGGAACGCGTCGTTGACTTCCTGTCGAGCATGTTAATCTTCGGTATCGCTTTCATGCTGGTGCCGGAGATGCGACCACTCGCCCCGTACGTGATGGGCACGATCGGACTGGGAGTCATCCTGATTGGGACGATTCAGGTGTTGGCCTGGAGAGGAGAGTCTCTCTGGCTCGTTCGAAGGATAACGTTCCTTGTCGCCTTCTCAAACGCCTTGCGGAACCTCGTACAAGACTGGAAGCTTCTCCTGCGGGTGTTTGCGGTCAGCATCGTGTATTGGCTCCTGGTCGGGGTCTCCGCGTGGATTACCTCAGACGCCATCGGCCTTCCAATTTCCGCTCTGACAGCCACACTCGTCATCATCGGGACGATCTTCTTCGCCACTGCAATACCGGCTCCCAGCGGGATCGGGACTTTCCACTTCGCGGTCGTGTTCGTGCTAGGACTGGTCGACGTGATGAAAGCCGACGCCTTTCCCTTCGCCGTAATCGTCCACCTGCTATTCTTCGCGCCGCCGACCATCATCATGGCGTTCTTCCTGCCACGAGAGGGGATATCTTGGAAACGGGCAGGAGAAGAGCAGGGGGCGAAGGTCAAGGGAGAGAAGGGGGAGTGAAGTCGGTGAGCCGTTGGGAGAGGGACCCCCTCTCTGTATCTCTCCCCATCGAACGGGGGAGAGAATGAGAAGACTGTGACACCCCTGTCGAGCGGGCGTGACGGAGAATTCGGTGAACTGCCCGTCTAGTGGGGGAAAGAGGTTGCAGCGGACCTAGGTTGTCTTGACGGCGGTGCCGTAGGCGACGATCTCCGCCGACCCCTGCGCGACGCCAGCAGTGATGAACCTCGTGCCTACGATGGCGTTGGCGCCCATTCCCTCAGCGTTTTCGATCATGCGCTGAATCGACTCCTCCCGGGCCTCCGCCCGGAGCTTCGGGTATTCGTCCCCCTCGCCG
>JAPOPA010000168.1 GCA_026713145.1 Chloroflexota bacterium | reverse complement strand
TGAGTCGTCGGTGTTGACCGGGTAGTCCTCCAGCAGACCGCGCACGTTCGGGTCGAAGTGGTAGTCGGAGGAAATGTGGAGTTCCCAGTCCTCGTGCGTGGAGGGGTACCGGCTCGGGATGGGCCAGCCACCCTGTTCGAGGCACGTCACCTGGATACCGGCCTCGCTCAGGCTCCACGTGAACGCCCCGCCGGACATGCCGGCGCCGATTACCAAAACGTCTACCGTGTCGGTCTTATCGGGCATGGGGCCGCTCCGAAATGAGTGGCCGTAGTCTATGGACGGCGAGTGGGGATGTCAATTGACGGTTTCCGAGCATCAACGCTATTGACCCGAACGCGCGCCTGCTCCTATCATTCACTGAACACGATGAGGTTCGGCTTTTCGCTATGGACTTGAGACAATATATCCGGGACACCCCGGCCTTCCCCGTGGAAGGAATTCTCTTTCGCGACATCACCCCCCTTATGCAGGAACCGGAGGCCTTTCGGTACGTGATCGACCGCATGGCAGAGCACTACGAAGGGCAGGGAGTCGACGTGATCCTCGGAATCGAGGCGCGGGGCTTCCTGATTGGCGCGCCGTTGGCCTACAAGCTTGGTAAACCGTTCGTACCCGTCCGCAAGGAGGGCCGGCTGCCCTACGAAACGCGCTCGGTCAAGTATGCTCTGGAATACGGCCAGAACGTGGTAGAAGTCCACACCGACGCGGTCTCGAAGGGCCAGCGAGCGATTATACTCGACGACCTGCTTGCGACGGGAGGCACGATGGCTGCCGGGGCCGAGCTTGTCGAGTCGATGGGGGGAGAGGTTGCTGGCCTGGGGGCCGTGATCGAGCTCAACGACCTGGATGGGCGCGAGCGCTTGAGCGGCTATGGCGTGTACTCTCTTGTGCAGTATTGATTTCAGTCGCCCCATCGGTGCATTTGAGGTTGAGAACCGACCCTGAAAGGGACGAAACGTGTCATTCTTCTTTATCCAGCTAAGCGATCCCCAATTCGGCCTGTTCGAGTCTCACGGCCTGGCTCCGGGTGACGGCACCTTTCCCGAAACTCCTCTGTACGAGAAGGCCATCGCATCGGCAAACCGGCTGAAACCCGCGTTCGTCGTCGTCACGGGCGATCTCGTCCAGGACTCCAATGACCCTGTACAACACGCCGAGCTTATGCGCATCACCGGGCAGCTCCGAGAAGACGTCCCGATCTACTTCACCACCGGCAACTGCGACGTTGGCAACACGCCGACGAGAGAGTCCCTGCGGATCTACAGGGAGAAGTTCGGGTACGAAAACTACTCGTTTGACGCGGAGGGAAGCCACTTTGTGGCCCTGAACAGTTCAGTCTGCCTCGACCCGTCCGAAGTGCCGGACGAGTGGGACTCGCTCCTCGAATTCCTTGGACAGGACCTTGAACGCAATGCGGCGGACGCCACACACTCCGTGATCTTCATGCACCATCCGCTGTTTTCGGATGCTCCGGACCAGCCCGACGACGGCAACAAGATAATCCCTCGCGCGCTGCGAATGCCCCTGCTCGAAGTCCTCCGCAAACACGGCGTGTCGGGCGCATTTGCCGGTCACTGGCACAGCAACAACTACACCAGCGACGGCGACATGCTCATGATCACATCCGGCCCAGTGGGATACCCGCCGCAGGACGATCCCTCCGGGCTCCGCATCGTCAAAGTGTACGACGACCGCATCGAGCACCAGTACTACGGGATGGACGACGTTCCCGAATCGGTTACTCTCTAGCGTCCAGGGCGCCTCGACAAGCCGCGCCTCCAAGTGACAATCGTCGCATCAGTCGCTACAGTGTGACTGCGATGAACCTCGGACGCTTCCCTTCCCTGCCGTGACAACTCCCCAAAACCCCGACCTGAGGCCGAGCGAGGCCGGTTTCGTGCTGCCTTTGGTGCTCATAATCGTCGCCATCGGGGCAATGGTCGTGATCGGGCTGCTGGGATACGCATCCGGGCTTCTCCGCGCAGGTGGACAGGATGCCGACGCCCTGCAGGAACTTTACGCCGCCGACGCCGGAATTGCTCATGTGAAAATGCTGCTGGAGCAGGGTGCCCCGATCAGCGAAATCACCCCCATAGAGATAAACGGCCTGGCAGTGATGATGGCCGTGACGCCGGTCGAAACGCCGGGTGCGGCAGTTCCGACACCTTGGCCGCGTCCCGTCGAACCAAAACTGCCGGAAGAAGAGTTACTTGGTCCACATCTGGTAACCCTCTACTCGGTGCCCGACGGAGCAAAAGCGGACATCAGCTGGGCGTTTACACGACTCACGCCAACGCCCACACCGACCCGTACACCCATCCCGCTGCTTCCGAACATTACACCCATGCCTACTCCAAGCCCCACGCCTACACCGATACCCACCTTCCCTTCACTTGCAGTATATGCGGGCCTCGGTGGCGGTACACCCATCGCTACAACCGAGCCGCTCACTGAGGTAGTCCCGGAAAGAAAGTACTGGATTGACCTACCACCAAGAGACAGGCCACCTATAGAACTGCTCGGCGCCGAATCGTTCGTCTTCGACTTCAATCCCGGAACGCTGACAGGCCTCGTTTCCGATCCGTTCACCCAAGACTGCGAAAGTCCCAGAGAACCTTTCTTCTGCCTGACAACGCCCGCGAGGGACTTCATCGTGGTCGCAATCGCGGGAGACACTACGGTCACGGCGTATCTGCGTCAGATGCCCACTTGGGAACCCGACTTCCGGGGCGGAATCAACTATACATTCTCGGGAGCGGAGGTTGTCACCCTCTCCTGGAAACCCTACCCGCCGGACGAATGACGCCTCCTACAGGCTGTCGATGAACGCGAGTTCCTCTTCCAGCACGTCGGCGTCGTAGAAGTGCTCCATCAGCAGGGTCGCGTCGAGGTACTTGATGCGACGGTGCATCTCTGTCGGGAGACTGCCCCTGTTTAGCGGGGCATGAGAGTCGACACGGCCTCGTCCGTCGTAGAGATAGTTGTCGTTCCAGTGGACGTGGCGAATGAGCTCCGGTCGCGACAGGAAGGCTAGTACGCGCTCCTCGCGCTGCTCCTCCGGGAAGCGATGGGCGTACGTCACTACGTGGCTCGAGTCCAGGCAAAGCCCCATATTGTGGCGATCAACGTCCACCGCGACCTGCTGCCACTCCTCCGGCGACATGCCGAAGTACTCGTTGCGCTCCGACCAGTCGACCTGATCGTGGGGCGTATCGATGATGTCTGGGCTCCAGTAGGAGTTATTGTTCTCCAGGACGAGCTCGATGTCGTGTCCGTCGCAGAACGCCGCGACCTGGCGGATGCCGTCGATGAGCAAGTCGTAGGTGCCCACTTGGCCTTCCGATTGAGCGTCGTCGTTCCAGCGCTTCGGGGCGAAGTGCATGTTGATCTGCTTGACGTTCGGGTACTCCGCCGCACGGCCGATATAGTCGACGATCACTTCGATGGACTTCTTCCGAAAGGCCTCGTCCGTGGAGGCGATGTTCAGGCGCATGTCCCCAACGATGGCCGGCGCGTGGGCGCTTACGAGAATGTCGGAATACTCGGCCATCTCGTCGATGTCCTCCGCCATTGACGCCTCGGTGTTGAGGCCGAATCGGTTGAGCGTCTCAACCCCGGCGGAAGCGGTTACGCCAAGTTGGTGCTTAAGCTCGGTGTATTTGGTCACAGTCGTATTCCTCTTGAAGGGCGTTCTTTAGACAGTCGTCTTTGACGTGGGAGGAGTCAGGATGTGAATTCCGCGCACGCTTTTAAACCGCTAGGCGACCGCCGCGACCTTCGCCAGGCCCAGCCGGTGCACGGCCTCGCGCGCCGCAACCTTCTGTTCAGGCGTTGCCGCGGCATTGGGCGGACGCGGGTCCCCGGTCTCGATGCCGAGCCGCTCGCCGACGGCGGTCTTCAGCGCCCCGATGTAGCCGAGGTCGATCAGGAAGTCCATGACCTCGCTCGCCTTGGCCTGCGCTTCTTCCGCGCGGTCGAGATCACGCGCGTTGTAGGCGTCCCAGATAGCGATCCACAGCTCAGGCGCGAGACACGGAGGCCCGTCCACGCATCCGGCGGCGCCGACGGTCAGGGCCGGGAACATCATCCTGCCCATCCCTGTGAACACCTTCAGTCCCATTTTGGCGAAGGTGTAGACGTCGTTCATGTCCGGGGCCGAGTGCTTGAGGCCGGTGAGTTGCGGCACGTTGTCCTGGAGCTGCTGCATGAGGTCGGGCGTAATATGTACGCCCGTCGCCTGGGGCAGGTTGTAGACGAAGAGAGGAAGATCGGCCGCCTCGCCGACGGTCTTGTAGTAGTCGACGATTCCCCCGTCGCCTGGTCGCACGAAGAACGGCGGAACGGCGCAGACGGCCTCGGCGCCAGCCTTAGCCGCGTGCTCCGCATTGCGCGCGGCGCGCACCGTCGTCTGAGCCCCCACGTGCATGATGACGTTCGTTCGACCCTGGTTCTGGTCCACCGCCGCTCGCGCGATGCGATGGTTCTCTTCATCCGTCAGGAGGACGCTCTCGCCCGTGCCTCCCGCCGTCCAAAAGCCGTGTACCCCCGCCTGGATGTTGTCCTCCATGACCGCGCGGAACCCGTCTTCGTTGATCTCGCCGTCTTCGAACATCGGCGTGATGATTGCCGGAACTACTCCCTCAAAATCTGGCACGTCGTTCTCCTCCAATAGTGGTCGAAATTCGTCGCGTATTGTACCACCCAAACGCTGTTCGGTGTTCGCATCATTGTTGCCTTCTCCCCGCGTGTCCCTTACTCAGGTGAGCGAGACGATCACCGCCCTGCTATGTGTCCAATGGCGAGAATCGACGCTAACATGGACATGGGCAGCCACACTCGGCGTGGTAGGATGACACCATCAGTCGTCACTCCGGCGGAGGCTGGAGTCCAGAGGTCACTCCAATGAGAATCGCACCTTTCGGGCCGCTGGCCGTACTCATGCTGACACTTTCCGCCGCATGCGGCGGGGAACTTTCGAATGAAGAGGTACCGCTTTCAAATGAGGAGGCACCGCTTTCAGAAGAGGACGTGCTGACAAATGAGGAGGTACCGCTTTCAGAAGAGGAGGTGCTGACAAATGAGGAGGTACCGCTTTCAAAAGAGGACGTGCTGAATAAGCTCGCGCCGTCGTTGGTGACTGTGCAATTCCGGAATATAGATGGCGGCAGCGGTTTTCTTGTAAAGGGGAACTACATCGTCACCGCGGCACACGTCGTGTGGGGGTTCCCGGGGATCGATGTACTGTTGCATGACGGCACGCTGCTGGAAGACGTACCCGTAGTCGCCTACGACTACTTTTCCGATCTCGCGTTCCTCGGCCCAATCGACACCTCAGCGCCGCCTTTGCAGTTCGCCGAAATCGATGCTCTAACTACAGAAGACAGGGCATTCATCATCGGAGATCCGAGAGGCCCAGGGGGAGACAAGGTTAGCGAGGGCAATTTCTACACCACTTGGGATTGGCCCGAATCGAATGTCACGATCTTGGGTGTGTCGGCCGCTGAAGCTAAGCGGGGTATGAGTGGGGGCCCAATAACCAACGAAGATGGCGAGGTGATGGGCGTGTTGGCTCGCGGGCGTGGTGAAGAGGTTAATTGGGGTCCTTCGTCGGACACCGTCAAGGATCGGTTGGAGAAACTGGGACGAGGCGAAGACATTACGATTCTGGGAAACCGCGAGCTTCCCGATGCCCGGGAGGGGAGCCGGGAGTTCGAATTCGTGTTGCGTGACCGCTGGGACACGGCGACATTTGTTTCTGTGGGCTCAACCCACAGCCTTGAGTTTGATTCCTACCGGGATGTTGAGTACGGATTCTTCGATATTCACGGCAATGGAGTCTTCAGTCCAAGTTTCCGTTCTACCCAAGATCGGCTGACCGACCAATGTTGCCTAACGGGTCCTGGTTTTGTCGAGGTTAGACAACCGTTCGACATAGAACGCCATGTCACGTTAAGGAGCGAGGCTCCCCTGATTCGTCGCGATGACCCCGATGACGGAAGGCCTCTTCATGTTGGCAAGACCATCATGGGAGCCATCGATACTCCGGGAGATATCGACCGGTACACCGTTCAGCTATTTGGAGGTGAGAGCATTGCCCTAAAGGTGTCCGGCCTCAATTCCTTGCTGGTTACGATTGATCACCCGCATGCTCCGCCCTACGATACCGCTTCACAAGAGTTGTATTTCGAGGAAATCAAGTATCGTGCCCCCGTCGATGCCACGTACACTGTTACCTTGCAAAAGAGTCCTGACGCATCTAGATCCCCTCTCGGCTACACCCTCACCGCCCTCCAATCATTTTGGTACCCTAAACGACGGGACGATTCCGCCGTGCTCGACAGTCCCGTCGGCGACATACTCCGGCATAGCTTCGACCACCCCGACCCCACTATCCAAATAGACTATCCCGACAACATCACCGGTGGGGACAAAGGGGTAATCGCGGCGGAGCTGTTCGAGCAGGACCGCTGGGGCAGGACCGTCACGCTCGAAAAGCGCGACCTGAGCCAATACAGACGGCAACCCGACGAAGTGCTCTCGGTCGACGACTACATGGAGCGTTCCGTCCTGTCGAGCAATTTCCCCTATAGGGGTGACAAGGTCGTCACCGCCCGGCGGGAGATCGAGACCCCGGCCGGGGCGCCCGTCCTGATCGAGGACTTCGAGGCCGACAACGGTGGTATGAAGGGCGTTAGGCTGGCGTACATCCATGAAGGCGAGACGGGCTACATGGCCATCTTCTACGCCCCCGGCGAGGTCTTCGACGAATGGCGACCCGTCGTCGACTACTGCATCGGCACCTTCTCGATTGGGGATTTCTCGGTAGCCGACGGGATGTCGGACGGGTGACACCCTATGCGCTGTCCACTGGGACCTGCTCGGAAGTGGCTTTCTCGCAATTCTCTCTAGTCTGAAACGCGCCCCAAAGTCCTTGCTTCCGTTGACACGACCCTTAAGCGGTCGTACACTCACTCGCCGAGCATCGCTCGCACATCCCCGCGTGAACGCTAGAGGACCCACCACCACATGCCAAAAGAGAACCTGCGTGATCTGATCGTTGGAGCCGCCGCTGCGGTCGCGACGCCATTCGACGACAACTACGAGATTGACCTCGGAAAAATGTACGACCTCACCCAGTGGTGGGTCGCCAACGGACTGGTAAAGGGCAATGGCATCATCAAGGTGGCCGCCGCGGCCGGCGAGGGCCCGATGCTCGACGACCCGGAGGGGGCCGCCCTGCTCCGCACGACCGTGCAGGCGTCGGACGGCAAGGCCACCGTCATGTGCGGCCTCCATTACAAGGACACAAAGCGAACCATCAAGGACGCACTGGTCGCGCAGGACATGGGCGCGCACGCCCTGCAGGTCTGCCCTCCCATCTTCAACGATCCATCCCAGGAAGACCTCCTCGACTACTATGGCGACCTGTCCAACGCAATCGACATAGGGATCATGGTCTACCATACCCACTGGCTCAAAGGAGGACGCATCGACACCGACACCCTCCTCAGAATGGCCGACTTTGAGAACGTCGTTGCCATCAAGTGGAGCCCCCACGACGGACAGGTCTACGAGGAAATGGCCTCTTTCGTCGATCGGTTCAACATCATCGACAACACCGTCAACCCCGTCCGCTGCGCCCAAAACGGCGGACACGGCTTCGTCCAGACCAGCGTAGAGGCTTACCCGCCTCACGACCTCAAGGTCTGGGAACTTATCCAGGCGGAGAAATGGGACGAGGCCGAGTCCCTTTATCGCAGTGTGCAGGGGCCGCTCAGAAAGTTTGGCGAGAAGATCGGCCACCGTTCCGGCGGACAGGGAAGGGTGATGAAGGGCATCTTGGAGATACTCGGCGAGTCCGTCGGATCCTCCCGCCCGCCATCAAAGCCGCTGAACGACGAGGAAAAGCGGGAACTTCAGGGAATAATCGAGGGTTTCGGCTGGCCCATTCCCGTAAGATGAGGATTGAATTGCTTCGAATGTAGCTACGACATGGGCTACCTTGCCTAGCTACCTATTGATTTTTGCGCGTAACTCTGGTTGTATTGCGCTCACAATTGGAGTTGAGACGAATCGTCAGACCATAATTCGGAGCCCCAGGTTTGAATTAGAGTCTTGCCTAAAAGGAGGAAGACCTTGAAAAAGATACCGATTGCATATCGAATGCTGATAGCCCTCGCGGCAGTGCTTGCGCTCAGCGTGGCCCTGTCGTGTGCGGCAACGGAGGAGCCGGAGCAGCCTGCTCCCGCCCAGCAGGCCCGTGCTGCCGCACCCGCGGCCGATCCGGCGCCCGCCCCTGAGGTGCCTGCAGTGGAGCTCGCCGCGCAGCAGCAGCCCGCTCAGGCCGCCCCCGCCCGACCGGCTTCCCAGCCGGCTGCCCCCGAGGCGGCGGCAGCCGGAGCCGTCGCGCCGAGCCAGCCCGAGCGAATGGCCCCCGAATCCGGGATGGAAATGGCTGCCATGGAGTATGTGGCCAAGCCCCAAGCCCCGGGTGCGTATTGGGCATATATCGAGGAGTACAGTCCTCGACCGACCACCTTCCAGGAGAGCCCCACTTTCGCCCAGATGGTGCGAGAGGGCAGCCTGCCTCCACTTGAGCAGCGACTCCCCGTTCCCGAAGACGTCTACGTCTTCGCCCCACCCGACGAGATCGGCGTGTATGGCGGCGAAGGCCGGATCATCACCGGCGGGAAGACCAGCCGGTACCTGAAGTTCGAGGCGTTCGGTGGCAACGGCACCTGCATGCAGTACGACGCCAACGGCGTCAACTTCTACCCGCTGGCCTGTAAGTCCGTCAGTACCAGCGAGGACGGCACCACCTACACCGTCACCCTCCGCGACGGCCTCAAGTGGTCGGACGGGATGCCCATGACGATGGCGGACGTCGAGTGGGTCTGGAACGAAGACGTGCAGTTCAATCCCGAGCTCAACAAGGCCTACTCCGGGACCGTCAAGGACCCGGTTACCGGCAACGTGGTGGCGTTCAACAAGGTCGACGACCTGAACTTCACCCTCAGCTTCGACACCCCGTACTTTACTTTCCTCGAGGGTGCTCGATTCCGGCAGGGTCAGGGATGCACTCGCACTCACGCCTGCATGTTCGAGCCTTTCCACTACTCGCAGCGCTTCCATCCCAAGTACGCCGATCCGGATGAGTTCAAGGCGATCATGGACGAGAAGGGCTACACGGACTGGACCCAGGTCTGGATCGGCAAGTACAGCGTGCGCTACGACGCGGACGTCCCCTTCCTCGGCCACTTCTATAACTGCGAAGGCGGCAACGACGACTCCCAGACACAGTGCGCCAACCCGTACTACCACGGCGTCGACCCCGACGGGAACCAGCTTCCCTACATCGACTCGTACACGTGGTACCTCACCGAGAGCCGGGACACCGCTATCTTCCGGTCGATGAACGGTGAGACGGATGGGCCGTACAACGCCAACTACGTCCTGTATGAGATGCCGCTCTACATCGCCAACATGGAAGAGGGCGACTACAGCCTCGGTCACTGGCCGGAGACGAGCGGCAACGACGCCGGAACTCAGATCAACACCGAGTACAACGACGACATTGAGTTGGCCACGCTGTTCCGCACGCACGAGTTCCGCCAGGCCTTGAACCTCGGCATGGACAGAAGCGAGATCAACGAGGTCGTATTCCTCGGCCTGGGCACGCCGCAGGCGTGGGTGCCCCATCCGAGCACGATCTTCTACCCCGGCGACGAGTGGCAGCAGCACAACGCCATTCGCGACGTTGAGAAGGCCAACCAGCTTCTCGACTCGATCGGCCTCGTCGACACCGACGGTGACGGCATCAGAAACCGCTCGGACAATGGACAGAACCTGGTAATCTTCTCCGAATTCCGTGAGGAGTTCATCAAGGTCGCCGAGCTGTTCTCGAGCCAGTGGGCCGACATCGGTGTTGGCCTGGACTACAAGGAAGGCCGAAACGCTGCCTTCGGCGCGGGCAACGCCCCGATTCGGATGCGCGCGATGCCGCAGATGACCAACATGTGGGTCTGGACGCAGTTCCTGCCCTACCGCGCCAGCCATCCCGGACGTGAGATGGGCCGGTACTTCGAGACCGGCGGCGCTGAGGGAATGGCTCCCGTAGGCGCGGCGCAGGTGGACTGCCCCGGCTGCTCGGAGGACGAGTCCCTGCCGCTGGCCCCCGCCGGAAACTATCCCGCCGACCCAACCGGCTTCCTGATGGAAATGCAGAGCATTTATGGTGAGGGCAGGTCATACAAGATGCTCGACCCGAGGCGCATCGAGATCGGCCAACGGCTGTACCAGTTGAACCTAGAGAATGACTACCACTTCGGCAGCATCGGGTTCACGGGCAGCAGCCACGGCATCGTCTTCAAGCGCAACAACGTGAGGAACGTGCCGAACCGCCACATGCGCGAAGAAGCCGGCGGTTTCGGTAACATGCTCACCTACTTCGAGGACGGCATCGACAACGTGAACCACCCGGGCAACCGGTCGCAGCGATACGGGAGCACGCACTTCCTTGAGTGCCCGCACATCGCCTCGGACAAGTGCTAGAGTCACTGGGAACGGGCCGATCCCCCGCATCCCCCTAGGAGAGTAGAATGAGGGACAGGACAGAGGCACAACGCCTCGCCTGTCCCTCTGCTTTTCCGATGGATGCCCATGACTCGAAAGAGTGGGGCAAGTAAAATACTAGTTCGTTGTATCTACACCGCGAATTCGCCATAGCTATGACAAAATCCCGCAACGTCCCAAGACCTGTCATTGCTACGAAAGTAACCCCCGGCAAACCTGTCATAGGGGAGACCATTGTGGGCCCCCGTCTCCGACCAGCTCGCATTCGCATTACAGGTTGTGAGGGTGGCAACCCTCATGAAAAAATCCGAACGGAGCGGGGTGTAGTGAGAAATCCAAAGTCCTCGCCTTGCAAGACTGGCCCTATAACCACTACTATCCAACTCCCATTCCCTTCCCCTCTGCAATTTCCCTGCCATTTATAATTGTCTTGGAGAGCTTCTGACAAATGCCTGTCCTGATTTGGTTTAGACAGCGAGGATTCGTATTCTGGTTCTCGGTATCCCTGGTACTGCTCACGATTGCCACCCTCATCGGTATGCTCGTGTTCATTGGGGAGAGCCAGGACAATATCAGCTTCACCTTTCTGAAGGCCAAGCCCGACCTCTCCATCTCCATGACCGCGTCCTCGCAAACTGCGGAGCGTGACGGTTCACTGCTCTACACCATTGTCGTCACCAACGAAGGACCGGGCGAGGCCAAGAGGATCGTCGTAGACACCACGTTGCCGGACGGCGTCGTGTTCACCTCCGCTCAACCTCCGGACCCCGCATGCTACGAGGCGGAGGGAGTGGTGAACTGCCGGCTCGGAGCGCTCGAAACCACCGAAAGCGTCCAGGCCATCATCTCGGTTAGGGTCGGCGAATCGGCCCCTCGCTCTCGGCAAGACTCGGCCGTTTGATCAACCCGGAGGCAATCGAGAAGGAACCGGTGCACTTGGAGCGCAAACCTCTCCTCGAAGTTGCCTCGCAATCCTGGTTTCTGGCCAAAGACGGCACCTGGCGACATGTCAGTGACCTCAATTCTGCGTTTGTCGGGGGTTCGGATGAGAAGCGCCTGTCAAAATTTGCCCCTGACAGCGTCCTCTTGAGCGATAGCTATGACGATCCTGCTCTGGAATTCTTCAGGGTCGCGCGGTCGCAGTCTGGTTACGGCCCACGTCCGGCGCTACTTCTGGATTGGGCGCATGCTGCGGTCAGCCCCGCCCGGCGCCGTGCCGTCCTCCGATACATCATCGAGGGCAACCAGGGACGCGCACTGGCGGATGCGATGCGTGCAAATTTTCCTTCCTGGGTACCACGGCCCATCGTCGCGCTTCTCGAGGATCCCCTGCTCGCCGAATGGTCGGATGAGGAACGCTACCGGCTTATTCTTGAACTGGGCGGGCACTATCTCTTCGATATTGCATCTGAGCCGACAACCACCACCGAAC
>JAPOPA010000262.1 GCA_026713145.1 Chloroflexota bacterium | reverse complement strand
CCTGCACCGCCTTCCCCTCCCACACCCGAGTGGGCAGGGTCGAGGCGCTCCAGAGCGTGCCATCGGCTTGGGATACTGTACAAGGCTTCTACGGCGACGCGGAAATCGCTCCTATCCAGGAGGTCATCCTACCCATGACGACCTCCGCCGAGGAAATCTCCCTGGTTGAGGCCTACTATCGAAAGATCATCGTCGGGCAGGAAGACCGGGACTTGCTCGATGGTCATTCCGTGAAGGACTGGGTGGGAGAGTTTCAGCCCAAGCGTCTGAGGGTGATTCCCCTCATCGAGGACATGGAGCACATACTCCATTGCGACAGCATCGTGGAGGAGTACGTCCGGGACAGAGACTTGCCGTACCAGCGAGTGTTCCTCGCCCGGAGTGACCCCGCGCTCAACTATGGCATAGTGGGCGCTGAACTGATCCTGAAAGTGGGGCTGCTGCGCCTCCACAACCTTGAGCAGAGGCTGGGACTCCCTCTCTATCCCATCATCGGCGCCGGGTCGGTGCCGTTCCGCGGTCACCTGACCCCCGTGAATGTCGAGCGCGCCTTCACCGAGTACCCGACCGCCCAGACCTTCACCGTCCAGTCCGCTTTCAAGTACGACTATGATCAGGACACCGTCCGCAACGGCATCTCGCAGATTCACGACCACGAGCGCGGTGAGCCCGTTCCCGTCGTGCAGGATCGGGCCGTCGAGATTATAGAAAAGACAACCGCAGAGTATCAGTCGCAGGTGCAGCGTTTGGCCGATACCATCAGGAACGTCTCGTCGCATGTACCGAAGCGACGGGAGCGCAAGATGCACGTCGGCCTCTTTGGATACGGACGATCACTCGGCGGTGTCGGCGGGGTGACCCTTCCCCGCGCTATTGGATTCTCGGCTTCCCTCTACTCCATCGGTGTGCCGCCCGAGCTGCTTGGCCTTGGCGCGCTCAACGATGACGACCTCGCGTTCGTACGTGAGGTCTATCCCAGTTTGGACGGTGATCTGCGGGCGGCCCTGCAGTTCGCCAATGAGCGACACGTCAAAGAGCTGCTCGGCGATCCCTACGTGGACATTCTCGGCCGGTTCGCGGACGAGTTGGACCGCGTCCACGAGGGACTCACCAGCGCGATCTGGGCCAGCCTCAGCCGGGACAGTACAACCGTGGAGATCGACCACTACATACAGGAGGCCGCCCACCTCCGCCTTTTCCTTGGTTAGCCCCTCACGCCTCGCCTCCATTGAGGTGACTCGCGTCGTTGAACCTGAGGATGCGCCATAGGTTTTGGTTGATGCGCGTCGGGCCATCCATGTGCCAGCGGTCCACGTCGACTGAGAACTCGAAGACTGCCGTGTTGCGAATGCTGAGCCCCCACAGCCTGTCGGTTCCAAGAAGCTGGGCGATGACATGGGTCAATATGCCGCCGTGGGAGAAGACCAGCACCCGGTCCGAATTGTCGTGTTCGGATATCAGGCGGTCCACAACGCGCTCGGCTCTATCGGTGATCTCGTCGTGAGTCTCGGCTCCTTCTACAATGTCGAGGTTCCGAGTTTCGCTGAAATCACGCAGGGTTTCCGGGAACCGTTCCTCAAGCTCAGCCCACGAGAGTCCCGAGAACACTCCCACGTCGTGCTCCATCAGGTCGTCCCACGATTCGATTGGGATTTCCATGTTCGACGAAGCGATCCTTGCGGTTTCGTCTACCCTGCTGAGCGGGCTCGTGTAGATGTGGGTAGGGGAGTAGCCTTCTCGCGTCAGTCTCGACCTGAGCCGCCCGGCCTGTAAGCGTCCCGCATCGGACAGCGGAAAGTCCGCCCGCCCTTGCCAGCGCCCCTCGGCGTTCGCCGTACTCTCGGCATGTCGTATCAGCACTAGATTCATGACGCGCACAGGCCGAGAGTTTATCACACGGCGATGGCCTGGTACCCCTGCGGTGTTCCGGTGGAGCCGCATGTGGTCTGGGCTTCTAACTCCGACATATGCCATGGGCTCTCTAGACCCCGCCGCTCAAACTCCATACAATATGCGCCGAACATCACACGTATTGGGGTGCCACGACAAATGGAGCCAACGAATCCGAGTGCGCTCACGCTCAAGCAGCGCATTCATGCCGGAGAGCAACTCTTGGGTGTGAGCGTCTCACCCAAGGTGTCGAAGGGGCGTCTTGAAGACATCATCGCATCCGGGCCATACGACTTCGTCAGTACCGACAGCCAGCACACGGCCTTCAACGAAGAGACAATCGTCGCCTTCTGCGAAATGGCCGCGGAAATTGGCATCCACGTCCAGTTCCGCATAAAGCACACTCGCCTCACCTACTTGATAGGCAACTATCTCGATCTAGGCCCGACAGGAGTCGAGGTGCCACAAGTCGAGACTGAAGAAACGGTTGAAGATGCAGTCGACAATTTCTACTACATTCCCGACGGCGTCAGGAGCTGGGGCGGCCGTACGCGCGTGGGATTCGAAAAGCGCGGCGGCGATCACGTGGCCTACCGCAAGTGGTGGAATTCTACCGGCGTCCTCTGGATTCAGATCGAGTCCCTCAACTCCGTTTCCAATGCACACATCCTCGCCAAGCCAGGGGTTGACTGCCTTTCATTCGGGCCGATGGACCTGACGCTCGACATTGAGATACATCCGAATCACCCGTTTCAGTCCGTCGACGATTGTGTGAAGCACGTCCTCAAGCAGCTCGAAGGCACGGGTACCAAGCTGGTCCACCGCAACAATACTCCCGACACCCGCCAGAAGTACATCGATATGGGTGTGCCTATCCTGCTCGAACTGGTCCGTTAGAAATACTCCCAAGAAGAAAGAGACGAACAATGGCACAACTAGGCAGCGGCGAATACACGTATGACGTCACCGGCGAGAATTGGGGAGAACTGCCTGACGGCTGGGTGTACCGAGAGGCCACGGCCGTTGCCGTGGACAGTAGTGACAATGTCTACGTCTACAATCGGGGAGGACACCCCGTTGTCGTCTACGACAGCGACGGGAGGTTCCTGCGATCCTGGGGCGAGGACATCTTTTCAACTCCTCACGGGATCACAATCGGTCCCGACGACTCGGTGTACTGTGTTGACACGGGCGATTGCACCGTAAGGAAACTGACTACCGATGGGAAGCTGATTTTCACGCTGGGAGACCCCGGCAATCCCGCGCCTCCCATGAGCGGCAAGCCCTTCGGGCGGCCTACACACGTGGGCGTCGACCCGCGCAATGGCAACCTCTACGTCGCCGACGGATACGCAAACGCGCACGTTCACACCTATGATCCCGACGGCAATTACCTCGGCACATGGGGAGAGTCCGGTACCGACGTGGGACAGCTCAACATAGTCCACAACATCGATTTCGATAGTAACGGGTACGTATATATCGGCGACCGCGAAAACCATCGTGTGCAGATATTCGACGAGAATGGCAACTACGAGACGCAATGGGTAAATATGTCGAGAGCCGCTGCGGTGTACATCGACAGGCGCGGGGAGAGCGATGTCGTTTACGTTGGCGAATACTTCGCGGGGATTGCGTCAAACGCAATTGGGACTGATCTCGGGCCGCGCGTGTCCATTTATCAGACGGACGGGAAGCTCTTGGCGCGGGTCGGGCGAGAGAGCTACGGGGACGAGACCGGCAGGTTCTACTCGCCTCACGGCATCGCTGTCGATTCCAGGGGGGACGTCTACGTTGCCGAGGTATCGTACAGCGACTACGGCATGCACATGGAGCCTCCACGCGAACTGCGTTCATTGCAGAAGCTAGTCAAGACCGGAGCCTGATTCCGCCAATGTTCCGGTCCACAACGGTGGAAGGATTCTTGGTGTTCGTGGATTGAGCTAGATGCCTCAAGGACGGCGCGAGGTGAAGGGTGTCCCAGCCGGAAGATCAGAGAGAGTTCTTGCACCAGCTGAGCATTCGCCGCAATTCGATCCAGATTATCCTGGCCATCTTGTTGCTCATGCTGATGGCGATTCTGGGCCTTGCTGCCGGCACCTGTGCCTTTGAGAACGTCCATCATGCGCTGATCGAGGACGTGCACGATCTGTCTCGGGACAGGGAAACCGCATTACCTGAAGACCTGACTCCGAACACGGACCGGGCGATCACAACGGCAAGAATCTTACTGGTCGTTCTGGAGGTCGCCATGCTCGCTTTGGCGGCCTACATATTATATAAGCACGTAGTTGTTGGAATTCGCCTCGAGGACATCGGGTTGTGGGTTCGTCGCCTGGGCCGAGGAGACCTCGAGTATAGGGTTGAGCCGACCGGCGATGACGAAGTTACGGAAGCGGCCATCGCGCTCGAGGAGTTGAGGCTGCGTTCGAAAGAGACGGTGCAGCTAGACCTTGTAGAAAAATTGTCCAGGGAAATTCAGGAGAAAGACGAGGAACTCGAACGGGTCTTGGCGGAACTTCAACAGGCACAAGACCAGGTAGTCCTGCGTCAGAAGCTCGTCGAACTCGGAGAGTTGACTGCCGGAATAGCCCACGAGATCAGAAACCCGTTGAGCTTCGTGAAGAATTTTACGATGGCGTCGGAGGAACTGCTTGAGGAACTGGGTGAGGCACTCGATGAGAGCGCTGATGACTTGGACGCAGAGAAGAGAACGCTTATAGCCGACATATCAAAGGACCTGACGGAGAATCTGGAACGCATACGCATACATGGGGACCGCGTCAATCGTATCGTTCGCAGCATGCTTATGATCGGTCATGGCGGCGGAGAAAGGCGCGAAGTAGATATCAACGAGCTGCTAAGAGAGAATGCCATGCTCGCCTACCAGAGCTTACGCGCCAGCGATCACAGTTTTCAGTTGGATCTCAAGACGGAATTCGATGAGAACGCGGGTGAGGTGTCCGTGGTCCCGGAGGACTTTGGGCGCGTATTTATCAACATGGTTAGTAATGCTTGCTACGCGCTTGATGAAAAGCGTCGGGCCGTCGAAGCTGAATTGGGTACGTTCGTCCCGACGCTCTCCCTGACCACGAAACGCATGGAAAACTCTGTCGAGGTGCGAATTAGAGATAACGGGACCGGCATCCCTCCGAACATTATGGAAAAGATGTTCAGTCCCTTCTTCACGACGAAACCCTCAGGCAAGGGGACAGGACTGGGACTAAGCCTTTCCAACGACATAGTTCGAAGGCATGGAGGCTCTATGGAGGCCTCCTCGGTGCTGGGGGAGTACACCGAAATGGTGATATCGCTTCCGACTACAGGGGTTGCTTCTTCCGCCAATACATAGATTGACTCGGGGCGGTCTAAGTCCGGTGAGGAAGCAAATTTGTTAGAGACGTCCCTGCAACCCTATTGGGGATCGCTGCTGGTCCACTCGTCGGTATCGACGTCGTACACTTCGACAACATTCTCGAGTGCGCCGCCGGCGACCAGGATCCGGCCGTCTTGGAGGAGAGTCGCCGTATGACCGGAGCGCTCGACGGACATCGGTGAGATTTCCGACCACGCCCAGGTCTCGGGGTCCATGTACTCTGCGGTATCAGCCGGACCGCTTGCCGTTGAACCGCCAATAGTAACGACTCTACCGTCCGGAAGCAGGGTAATGGTGTGCCTCATCCTTCCATGTACCGTGTCAGGAGCCTTTCGCCACTCATTGGTCTGGGGATCGAACACTTCGCTTCCGGGGGTAATTCCTCCCTTGGATCTGGACATACCGAACCCCCCGGTGAAAAGCACTGACCCGTCGGAAAGTACGGTTGCCGTATTCGCAAACGTCTTTCGTGCCATCGACGCCGTTCGAATCCACTCGTCAACTTTAGGATCGAACACTTCGGACGACGCTAGGCTTTCGGCCTGATTGTACCCGCCGGCGACAAGCACCCGGCCATCCTTCAGCACTACCGCAAGGCCTCCGCTGTGACCCTCCCGCATGTCGCTGGCCCTCGACCAAAGATCGGTTTGCGGGTCATAAATTTCGGTAGAGAGCAGCGCGCCCACCGCCGAAATGTTCGCGAGAATTCCGAGGCCTCCAAGGGTCTGGCCTACTCCTCCTACGACTAACACCCTGCCGTCGTTTAGAGGCAGAGTAAAATGCCCCCGGCGTACCGTTCTCATGCCCTCATGCTGCGACCACTTCCCAGTGTCCGGGTCGAAAATCTCTGTTGTGCCTACGATTTCGAGCTTTTCGTTCAATCCACCCGTCACCATCACTCGTCCGTCTCTTAGAAGCGTGGCCGAGTGTTCCGTTCTCGACTCCCGCATCTCGGCTGCCTCTTCCCAACGATTCGTCTCAGGGTTAAACAACTCCGCAGTACGCAGGGGTGTGAACGCATTGTCCATCCCGCCGGCGACCAAGACCCTTCCATCCCTCAGCAGCGTTGCGCTGTGGTCGACACGTGAGTAATGCATCGTCCCGATCGCGTCGGCTTCGACGCTGACCGGAGTGGGGCTTGCATCGACACTGATCGCAGTTGGACTTACGTCGGCACTGGTCGGTGCTGGGATAACTTCGACAGACTCTCTTGAGTCGTCACCGGAACTGCAGGCTGACAGGGCGATAAGCAATGCGATTCCGGCTAGGAGTGTTACGGGAGTCTGAATCGACGTGAACGCAACCCGTTCCATATCGCATTCGCTATTGTGGCGTATCTGCAATTTGCGCGGTTCCAGGGAGTTCGGCGTACTCTTTCCTGCGGCTTCTACGTGCGCCCCGATTCCATGCTTAGAGCTATCGAGCAAGTGGCACTTTAGATGGGGTCCCTTGTCAGACAGTACCACATGTGGCCGCGACGATGCGTGACAATTCTGGAAACGCTGCGTTACAGATCTGGTTCGTAATCAAGGGGTTGAGGTTGGCCGGAACTCCCTTGCTCAGTCTCAATACTCGGTCATGGTGTAGCTCAATATGGGGGCTGCAACTCCAGCCACTCTTTGAATACTAGAACCTCGGTGTCGAATAAACGTTGTACCATTCATGAGCATGATGTTCGTAAGCCGAAGCAGCCTCTATCGAGAACCGTGGGTCGCCTTCGCGGCAATTCTCACAGTATTCATCCTCGCTTCGTGCGGGCAGGAGGCTGATCCGCCGGTGTCTCCCTCCGCCACATCGCCCACTGCCGAGGCAGATGAGTCAGCGACTGCTCTTCCATCCCCCTCTGTGGTGCCGCGTCCCGCGTCCACGAGTGTCCCCACTACCGTGGCAGTGCCCACCCCGGTTTCAGATTCTTCGGCAACCCCTGGTGCATCCGCATACGTTCCGCGAAGTCCTATACGTGAGTTGCCCGATCGAGACCTCCATGCCCTTGCTGAGAGGCTCGGCGGTTTGCCGAAGGGATCGCATCGCACCCTGCAAGTCGCTAATGCAGACCAGCAGGCGGGACACCGGCAGGAGTTCTTCGTCACCGACATCACCACAGACACTACATATGTCATCGACGCGACACTTCAGGTCGTCAGCCCCAATGCCTACTGGTACGTCGACGACGATTTGCGCGTACCGGATGAAGGCTTGCAGTTGGCCGCGAGCGAGTATGAGAGCAGTATTCGACCCAGGCTGCTGGAGGCATTTGGAGACGTGTGGAACCCGGGTGTGGACGGCGATCCCCGCCTGACCATTTTGCACACCGATCTCGGCGGAGGCGTGGCGGGTTACTTTGATTCTCGTCATGAATTCCCTCGCCACACGCACCCTCATAGCAACGAGCGCGAAATGCTCTTCATGGACGGGGTTGCGTTCCGGCCCGGGTCGCCCGACTACATGAAGGTGCTCGCCCACGAACTCCAGCACGCCATCCACTGGGCTCACGACCCCGGCGAGGACTCCTGGGTCAACGAGGGCTTATCGGAAGTTGCGACGAAACTGGTCGGCTACTCGCCGAGCTTCATCGAGGCATTTCTGAACAGGCCTTCAACCCAATTGACATTCTGGGAAGAGTTGGGTGGCAGTATTCCCCACTACGGCGCCGCAACCCTGTTCATGCTGTACCTGCTCGAACACTATGGCGACTCCGGCAGCCTCAGCGAACTCATTGCAAATCCGGCAGACGGAGTCGAGGGAATTAACGCTTTTCTCCAGCCCCACGGGAAGACCTTTGATGATGTCTACGCCGACTGGATAGCCGCCAACTTCCTTGATTCCGAGACCGGCCCGTTCGGCTACTCTGAGCACCGAGTACAGGTCACACGAGTCGACGAAATCGAAGAGCCGGGCGAGACGACGGGATACCTTGCGCCGTATTCGTCTAGGTACTTTGATCTCTCATCGCTGTCCGGAGACATCGAAATCGAGTTCCAAGGCGATGCGACCACGCTGCAGGTATCTACCGGGTGCTACAGCGGTGAGCGCTGCTGGTGGGGCAACCGGGGTGACTCCATTGACACGACGCTTACACGCGAATTCGATCTGAGCAATCTCTCAAAGGCGACGCTCGAGTTTAAGGTGTGGTTCGATATCGAGGAAGACTGGGACTATGCCTACGTTGAGGTTTCGACCGATGGAGGTGAGACCTGGACCATCTTGGAGGGCAACCACACAACCGACGAAAACCCCGTAGGCAACAGCTACGGACACGGCTACACCGGCAATTCGAACGGGTGGCTTGATGAGCGAGTCGACCTCACACCGTTTGTTGGGTCGAAGGTGCTCATTCGATTTGAGTACATTACCGACGACGCTGTATACGAGGATGGGTTCGCAATAGACGACCTTGCAATACCCGACCTCGAATTCATCGACGGCTCAGAGGACGATGACGGAGGTTGGAATGCGCAGGGATTCGAGCGCATAGACAACATCGTGCCCGTGAACTACGTGGTATTGGTCATGGAGCGGCGAAGTGACGGGGCTGACATCGTACGACGAATGGAGATCGACGAGGAAAGGCGCGGTGTTGTGACAGTGAAGGGACTGGGAGACGAGACTCAAGACGCCGTCGTGGTTGTTTCACCGCTCGCCCGAAACACGCACCAGCTTTCCCAGTTCACGCTGACGGTGCGAGAGAGTTCCTGAGCGACCGCTACAATTCGTCCAACGTGTAGTAGCTGTCCTTGTTGGTCCCCTCCGTCTCCCCCTCCGGGGTTGCACCTGTGAGAAGCTCGTCGATCCACGCGGTAAGCCGGTCGATGTCAATCTCGCCGACCCACCGACGGGCAACAGTTCCTTCGGAGTCGACCACGAAAGTCACGGGGATGCCGACGACTCCATAGTCGATGGATATGCGGCCACCCGTGTCGATGCCATTGGGGTAGGTCACACCAAACTCATCCAGAAACCGTTTCGCAGGTTCAGATGTGTCTTGTATGTTCGCGCCGATGAAGACGACTTCCTCGCCCTGATAGGCTTGCCATGCTGTCTCCAAATCGCGGGCCTCTGTACGGCAGGGCGGACACGACGATGCCCAAAAGTTGATGACCACGACCTTGCCGTTCTGTTCGGAAAGCGTGAATTCGCCGTCACCGAGCAACTCCAGTCGAAAGTCGGGAGCGGGCTGATCGACCCGGGTAATGCCGCTGAGCCCGGTGATGGAAGACCTATTCGACAGGCCCCACGCCAGGAGACCCACAAGTCCCAGGATGAAGAGCGACCCTACGACAAGGATGCTGATGCGCAGCGTGATGCTCACAGTATTAATGTGGGGGTCAAAACCAAATCAGGCTGATGTCGGATTTGCCCTTGTGCGAGGGGAAGACCATTCTTCAAACGGTCGGAGAATTCATGCAGCTAACCTGAGCTTGACTGCAGTTGTTCCGCCTCAGGAATCTCGACAATGTCCACTAGTGCGGCAGTTACCAGGATCCGCTCCGAGTATTCGTACTGCGGCCAGCAGGACACAAGGGTGATGTCGTTCAAGCCGGAGTCGGACACGGCAAACTCACTCGCGTGGACGACGTCGGTACGGTAGACCTGGTAGACATATCTGTCACTGCCGCTATCCAAGTGGATAGCGAATTGCTCTCCACGCTTGAACCGCGCGGCCAATTCGGGTAGACGGCGGAAAATGTTGCCCTCGCCGCTAATTGGGCTTTCGAGGTGACCAAAGTACCATCCCTGCCCCGATGTTCCGGGCTTGGCGGTAGTTGGGATGTGTCCCACGACGTGCTTGGGTGTTTCCCACGCTCGGCTGTCGCCCTCTTCGACGACTTCAAGCTCCTCGATGGGGGCTCTCAGCCCAATGCCTTGTACTATCATTCGCGTGGCGAACTCAGGCTCGGGGATCGAAGGTGTCGTGCGTGAGAAGTCGGACTCTTGCAAGGCGGCAACCATTTGGCCCCTTGTCTCCGGGTTTCGGTCCTTGGTCGGCTGGATCACGCTGGCCAGCCGCCTCGTGTTCTGAGACGGATCGATGAGTTCGGCATCTACTTGGACTTCCGGCTCGTACTTCGGCACATAACCGGGGCGGAGGGCCTGCAGATAGAGTAATGCCTCGATTGCAGCTCCGACTCGGCCGTCTGCGGACCCGGTGATCATGCTTATCTGCTCTGAGCTGGGAGACCAATTGACGGTACTTACCGGCGTGTAGGCCGGGGCTGCCTGTGGCGCTTCTGTGGGTGTTTGGATTGTTCCCGGCTGTCCGGTCGAAGTCGGGTTCTCAGCGTCTGAGACTTTGGTTTCCAGGTTAGCCGTCTCCGTCCGGGTGGCTGCGGTGGATGCGATCGACGTTTCTCCGGTCACCCGAGGTTCTGGGTTCGAGGCGTCTGTCGTCACCTCGACCGACTGGGACTCTCCTGGGCCGGCGTGGCCTTCAGCATCGATATAGGCGGATGAAAGTCCGCCGGAGAGGGTAGGTCGAGGCACGTGATGGACGAGATCGTCACGTCCGGTCTTAACGAACTGTGCGTATGCGTAGTACCCGCCGGAGGCGGTCAGCAAGAGAGCCCCAACAGCGAGCATCGCTGCGCCTGCTACTCTGTACCTGCCAATTCCCAACGTTGCACCGGACCTTCTCGGTGAGGCTCTCGGTTCGTGGCGTCCCAAGGAGCCTCGCGGTTTGGAACCACCATTCTTACTGTATAGTATACACCCGATTAATTCTTGTCGACACGAAACCCTTTAGGCTCCCAAGAACGCGCACCCATACTTCCAATATTTCACGAAGGATTTTCCTCATGACCGACTCCAAGCGCATTGTGTTGAACGACGACGGATGGATAATGTCCCAGATCATGACTCCGGTGACGACGGCCGTCCTCAAGGAGCGAATCGTCGACACTTATGTCGACTCCGGGCTCGACACCCTCTCCTGGTGCATCGGAGACACGGGCCGTCAGCGCTACGAGACCGTCGACATTCTCGCTCAACCTCATCACCTTCCACAAGGCCGAGAGAGCGATCTGGGCGCCCAAAACCTCCGCCGCCTGATAGACTCGGACGGCGGGCCCGTCACGATCTTTACGAAACTCTGCCACGAAATAGGCATCAAGTTCCTCCCGTCGGTGAGGATGAATTCCCACTACGACCGCTCGGTAGCTGATGATGTCGGCACCTTACGGAGCGACCACCCGGAGTACCTGATCGGTCAACCGGATGAGGAATTCATACCAAACACAACCCAGTGGGGCATCCGCACGGGTCTCGACTACGCCCGACCCGAGGTGAGGTCACACGTTGCAGCCCTAGTCATCGACCTCTTTGAACGCTTTGACACGGACGGGGTGGAGCTCGACTTCATGCGACATCCTGCCTTCTTCCGCGTCGACGAGGCCTTCGGCAGCCGCCATCTGATCACCGACATGCTCCTCCAGATCAGGGCAAGGATGGATGAGGTATCGGACTCCACAGGACGCGACCTCGAGATCCTGGTCCGCGTGCCGCCGACGATTGCCGACTCCGCGCGTATCGGCCTCGACGTGGAGACGTGGATACAGGAGGGAATTGTCGACGCCGTGGCTGCGGGTGGAGGGTTCATCCCGCTTCACGCGCCGGTTGAGGAGTTCGTTGAGGTGGCTGAGAGGACAGACTGCCAGATTCTCGGGGCAATTGAGTCACTGCGTCCTGCGACGGAGGAAGAGTCCGTCAATGCCATAGCCTCACGCCTGTATGAGGATGGGGCGTCGGGGTTGTACCTCTTCAACTTCTGGCACAAGTCGGCCGACTGGAAACGCCGAGTGCTGAATGTACTGACCGATCCCGACCAGCTCGCTCGCGCCACGAAGCGTTACGAGATGGAGTTCATGGAAAGGCTCACGCCGAACGATCTGCACTCATACGCCTTCCGGTACGCGGTGCCCGCCGTGCAGTTGCCGGTGGACTTGGGCTTCAACTTGACCGGTCGGGGGCCGGTGCTTTCTCTCACCATTGGTGACGATATCGAGAAGGCGGAGGCTGATGGCGAGATCGCGTGGTGCATGCTGGCACTGGGACTGAGCGACCTCACTGCGGAAGACGAGCTCGACGTCTTGGTGAACGGCGTCCTACTGCCGTCGGAAAGCGTTATCCGGCGCTTCGGTACATGGAGCCGCCAGGAGTGGACGAAATTCCCCGAACGTCTCGACGAGGTGGACTACGAGGGCGGCGTCGTCGAGTACGAGATTGAAGGGCCGCCCTTCAGGAGGGGCGAGAACGAGATTGAAGTCCGCACCACCATGAGGACGGTCATGAGGGCCACCAAGCTCTCCCTGCGTCACGTCGAACTGCAGATCGAGTATGACAACTAGCCGACGGAAACCGTCCGTCCCGTCTCCGAAGACTCAACGGCGGCCTCGATAACGTCCAGCACGTGGACCATGGCTTCTATCGGCGCGAGGGCAGGGGCTCCCGTGCGGGACGCCTGAAGGAACTGCCGGACGAATTCCTCGCCGGCGACTCCGCCGTAGGCCGGAGAATCCGGTAGCGTGAAGGAATAGTCGCGGACACCGCCCGATGCCCAACCCTCGGCAATGCTGTTCAGGCTGTAGCCGCCGCGCTCCGAGAGGGGGATGCGAACGTAACCCTCCGTTCCCCTCAGGGCCATGAAAGCATCGTACCTCGCCCCGGAGTACCCTGATGAGCTTCCAACCAGGTGGTATCCTGCGTGGAGGGTGCCGAGCGCGCCACTCTTGAACTTGACCACGAGGCACGCGGTGTCTTCCACGTCGATGGGGAAGGGGTTCTTCGTGTCCACCATCGCTGACACCGACTCAACCCGGTCGTCCAGCAGGTAGCACAGCGCGTCGATGTGATGACACCCCAGCCACGACAGTATTCCGCTGCCCGCCTTCGTCTTGTCGAACAGCCAGAAATTCGGGTCACGGTATCGCACCTGCGAGGTCACCTGCCGCGCTTCGACGGCCATGACCTCTCCCAGCGCTCCCCCGTCAACGGCCTGCCTCACGTCGAGAATAACGGGGTCATTCCGAAAGGTGAGCATAGTGCCCATTGTTAGGTTCTTGGTGGTGGCGGCATCGGCAATTCCTCGTAGGCGTCCCGCAGTCAGCGCTCCGGGCTTCTCGAACAGCGCCCCCTTGCCTGCATCGACCGCCGCATCAAGAACCGCCGGGCACTCGTCATTTCGTACCGACACCAGGAGAGCGTCCACGTCGTTCTTCAGCATCCCTTCCAGCCGCTCAGTCTCCGACGCGATCTTCGTGGACGCCTGCCGGATGGCGTCCCGGTCCCCACCTCCAAGGTGACAAACGTGGACGGATTCGACCTCCGGCAGTACCTCCAGGGTGCGCATGTGCATGAGCGAATGGGGGTTTTCCGTAGTGACGAAGCCGACTGAGAACCGGTCGTGCGTAGGCACAGTATTTTCCTCCTTAGGGGACTCTTTGGACGGCATCTAAGGGGCAAGCCGCTAGTACGGAGCCGGGCCGGGCTGTGCGATCTATCCCGACAAGGCCGTCCGCAAGCTCTCGGCGACGATCTCGGGCTCGCCGTCGTTGATGTTGTGAGCGACGAGCACAATGGTGTCGTCTCCTGCGGCGTCAGCCCGGATGCGCGGAGTCATTTCGCCGAGGGCTTCGATGACCCCGGGTGCGTCCTTGCCGAGGGCTTTCGTGTCGAGGGTTACGTTCAAGGAGATTGCCATGTAGTTGTCGCTGGCTACAGTCGATGTGGCTGCGACCGAATCGAGGCCGCTCACCGCGTCTTCGATGATGCCGAGCTTTCCTCCCGCGATGAGGAGGCGCTCCTCGTGGTCCATTGCGAACCATTCGCTCACGGCGGTGACCAGACCGACGATCTCCTGCCGGTCCATCTTCATGGCCCGTCCGAAGGGCTTGCCCGGAGCGATGAAGCCATGTCCGACTGCCGCATCGACCAGGTCCTTCCGGCCACACAGGAAGCCGGTCGAGTGGGGCGCGCCCATGTACTTGCCGCCGAAGCAGGCAAGGTCGGCCTTTTGGGCGTTCTCGAGGAAGTAGTCGATTGGGTAGATCTGCGCCGCGCAGTCAGCGAGAATCGGCAGGCCGTGATCGCCGGCAAGCCGGGCCGCATCGTCATAGCTAACGACCGTGTCAGGGTCGGTCCTGTTCACGAAGTATACGATTGCGGCGGTCGACGGCCCGATGGCCGCTTCCATCTCCTCGACTGTGCATCCGTTTTCGTCGCCAACCTTCATAAGTATCCCGCCAGGTACGCTGTACGCCCGGTCGTAACCGTAAGACTGAGCTTCCTGGAAGACAAACTCGTTCTTCAGTCCTGTCGTATCGGGGATCTGCGCCATCTTTTCAGGATCGCTGCCAGTCATCAGAGCGGCAGTGCTCAGGACGAGCGCGGAAAAGCAGCCGGATGTCGGGTAGGCCGCCTCAACGCCGAGAGCTTCCGCAATCAGCTCACCGGACTTTTCCAGAAGTTCCTCCATCTCGACCCAGTATCCGTTGGCCTCGTCCATCGCGCGCTGCACTGTGGGAGAGGGCGTGGACCCTCCCCAAATCGTTGTGTTGCCGCTCGCATTGATGACCGGGCGCGCACCCAGCCGCGTATAAATGTCTGTCATGACTTTCCTTCCCAAGAGATTGTTCCGCAACGAGCAAACGAGAAGCCTGTTGCATTCTTCCCCTTGCTGCAGCGGTGCTCGTGACGCGGCGGTTAGCGTAGCGCAGCGCGCAGGCGTTCCGCAATGACCTCCGGCTGTCCGTCGTGAAGTGTGTGGAGGGCGATTCGTATAGACGTGTCCTGGTGTCCGACGAGTATGCTCGGAGTGCCTGACTCCAGTTCACCAGCGACGGCGTGTCCTGACACGGGAACAACGCTCGGGTTGAAATCGACCGTCAAAGCGGCCGCTGCATGACTCTCAAGGCGCTCGACTTCCGTTGAGACCCCGGCAACATCGTCGACGGCACGTTGGATGACCTGTGCCATGGACAGGAGGCCAAGTATGCGGTCCTCGTGGTCAATGGTGAGCCACTCTTCGAGGGCGACGACCATGCCGACGATCTCCTGGCGGTCGACCTTCATGGAGCGTCCAAAGGATCTGGGCCTATCTCCCGACTGGGACGCGACGAAGCCCTGCCGGGAAGCGTCGTGCACCAGATCGGCCCGTCCGCAGAGGAACCCGGTCGAGCTTGGCGCGCCGAAGTACTTGCCGCCGAAGCACACGAGGTCTGCCGCACCCGAAATCCAGCGCATGCGGTCGATCGGGTACGCCTGGTAGGCGGCGTCGACTATCACGGGGACGTCGTGCCTCCGTCCGATGTCCATGGTGTCGGGGATGGAGACGGTGGAAGGGTCTTCACTTCCGCGGGTCTTGTCGACGTACCCGATGCCGGCGGTATCGGGCGTAATGGCGTCCTCCATCTCTCCGGCTGTGCATCCTTCCTCGTCTCCGACCACGACGAGCTTGCCGCCGGGGACGACGTAGCAGCGATCGTAGAAGTAGCGCTGCTTGCGCTGGAAGATGAACTCGTGCTTCATTCCCGTCGTGTCGGGCAGCCTGCCGAGGTCTTCCTTCTCCGGGCCGGCCATGACTCCCGCGGCGGCATGAAGGATAGCCGACGCGCACCCAGACGTGATGAAGGCCGCCTCCACGCCGAGCAGTTCGGCGACCCGTTCGCCCGTGCGTTCCACGAGCTCCGGCATGGAGCAGTAGTAGTAGTCGGCCTCGTCCATAGCCTGCTTGGCGCGAGCGCTCGGCGTCGATCCGCCGAGAGTGGTCTTATTGCCGATCCCGTTGATTACGGGCGTTACGCCCAAGCTGCTATAGATGTCGGTCATGGGTTCCCTCGCTTGGGATTCACTCGAATGCCGATCCGTCCCAGTCGACCCACTCGCGGATTCCACTCGCGTCGACCATGCGTCGATATGCCTCGACGTGGTCTTCCGAGTAGCCCACCTGTGCGGGGAAGTGCGGGCCTGTGTCGAGGCCAAGGACGCGGAGGCGTAGCCGCGCGTCGGGGCCCTCACCCATACCCGGCCCCGAAAGATCGCCGGGCCTGACGGCATTGAGGGGAGGATCGACCTGCATCGAGAGCTCGATTTGGTCGAACTCGTCCCAGCGCTGCTCCTGAACGAGTTGCCAGCGGTGCAGGGAGAGTCGCGGGGCGACGTTGACCATGAAGTCGGTAAATCCTCGCGCTCCGAGTTTGTAGCCGATGGACATCACGCTGCCGTTGCTGATGAAGCTGATATGCTCGCCAAAGAGACGTATCATGCTCATGTATTGCTGGGCATTTGGGGACGACCACTTTATGCCTGCAAAGTTCTCGATCTCGGCCAGGCGCTCGATCAGTGATTGCGTGAAGCTGTAGCCGGCCGGCATCGCCCAGGGCGTGTTGTAAGCCATGATGCCAATGTCAGCCCGCTCGCCGATGTAGTCGTAGTGAGCGAATATCTCGTCTTCGGTCGGTTGCAGGTAGCGAGGAGGCGCGCATTGGATGTAGTCCATACCGAGATCGGCGGCATACCGCGCCTTTCGCGCCGCGCGCCGCGCGCTCAACTCAAACACTCCGATACCCGTCGGGGCCCTGCCGTCGACGGCCTCCACCAGCGTATGCGCTAACGCCTCCCACTCGTCGTCGTCGAGGAAGTATCCCTCTCCCAGGCCGCCAGCGATGAAGATGATTGCGTTTCCCTGGCCGATGCCCTGTTCTACGAGCCAGTTGATATGGGCCTTCGACCGATCAAGTCGCAGGTTGTGCTCGTCGTCGTTGAACGTTGGCAGGGATACGGAGATGCCGCCGAGGTTTTTTCGTCTGTTTGCTGAGTTCATTTGCTCCTTCCATTTTGTCCGTTGGTCGAATGGTCTTCGGCGACGTCCCAATTTTCAAGCTTGAGGTCGGGCACTCGCTTGAAGTGGCGAACGTTGTTGGTGACTATGGTTGCATCGAGGCTAAGAGCGTGGGCAGCAATCATGGTGTCGAAAACGCCGATTGGGTTGCCTTGCGCTTCGAGATGCGCCCGGAGGCGGCCATACTCTGAAGCTGCGTCACGGTCCCACTGAAGAACCAATAGTCGAGCGGCGTACTCTTCCAAGACGTGGAGATTATGTTCAATAAGACTGGACTTTACGGCTCCAAAGTAGAGCTCTGCATACGTTGCGATTGAGATGGACATATTATTGGGCGGTATGGCCTCGAAACGCTGCAACACGCGAGACGACCTTCTCCTAATGACGGAGACGGAGATGTCAGTGTCCAACATGTATAGCATCAAGACCAGTCGCGCTCTTCCGCAGGCATATCTCGAGGTTCCACAGAAAAGTCGTCCGATACGACTGGTACCTTTTCAAAGAACTCTCTCCAACTGGAATTTCTCTTGGGAGTCAGGACGACTCTGTCGCCATCCTTTTCGATGTAGACTTCGGAACCTTCAAATCGAAACTCCTTAGGAATTCTGACCGCTTGGCTCCGTCCGTTTTTGAATAATTTTGCGACCTTCCGGTCCATCGTCGTTCTCCTAGTGGTATATCACCACAGCATATACCATAGCACAGTGGACAATCACGATATCATCAAATCTCCGCCGTTGATGTCGAGGGAAGCGCCGGTGATGTAGGCAGCGCGGTCGGAGGCGAGGAAGGCGACAAGCTCGGCGACCTCCCACGGCTCGCAGATGCGTGAGATTGGAAAGCTCTGTAGGTAGGCATCGAGTCGCTCCTGGGTCACGTTTTGCTGCACCATTTCGGTGTTGACCAAGCCGGGGCAGACCGCGTTGGCGGTGATGCCGTATGGGGCGAACTCCTTGGCCGTCGCGCGGGTGAGGCCTAGGATGCCCGCCTTCGCGGCGGTGTAGTGGGGACCGCCAAGAGTGCTGACGGCCTTGCCTGCCGTGGACGCGAAGTTGACGATTCGTCCCCAGCCCGCCTGCTTCATGAAAGGGAGCACTGCCCGGCTGAACAGGTACGTTCCCTTCATGTTTACGTCAATGACGAGGTCCCACTCGTCTTCTTCCATGTCCTCGAGAGTGGTCGAGAAGAGGATGCCCGCGTTGTTGACCAGGATGTCGATCCCGCCGAACGTATCCGCGGCAGTCGTGACCACCCTGTCCACGTCCGCCTTTACCGTTACGTCGCCGGGGACGGCCAGCGCCCCATCGCCGAGCGCATCGGCGACCTTGTTGGCAGCATCGGCGTTCTTGTCATTGACGACGACACGTGCCCCGGCCTCCACGAAATGCTGGGCCACCGCGCGACCCATGCCCTGTCCACCTCCCGTCACTATCGCTACCTTGCCGGAGAAATCATCATTGATACGCATTGTACTTGGCTCCAAGACCTGCTCCCCGTCTTATGGTCACCCGATGTGTTCAAAGGGGCGATCCCAGTTTTGGGCTCGGAGCATATAAATGCCTACCTTCGGTGTCAACAGAGGCGCCGTGGGCACATTCGAATCAGCCATATGCTAGTCACCACATCGATCCTCTGCTAAACTGCGACACGTTCCCAGTTCCAAGTCGCTCAGGGGGGACGTGTGGCACTCACTTCCGATGAAGTACGGCATATTGCCCTGCTTGCTCGTGTGGGTATGACCGACGATGAGATCGAGGTCATGCGCGAGCAGCTATCAGGTATCCTGGAGCACTTCCAGGTGCTCCAGCAAGTCGACACGGAAGGCGTGGAACCGACTGCCCACTCGGTCGAGACCCATGCCGTCTTGCGAGATGATGAACCGCGCAACAGCGTTTCCAGGGATGATGCGTTGCAAAACGCGCCGCATCGTGACGGAGACTACGTCCGCGTCCGTGCCGTCCTCGACTAGCCCATGACTCGCGTCGTTCCTCAAAACATAACGGTACGCGGGGCGCGAGAATTGCTTGACGGCGGTGATGTGTCTTCCGTTGAGCTAACTCAGGCCTTCATTGACCGCATCGACGCCATTGAGTCGTCCGTGAAGTCCTTCGTCACCGTTACGCCCGGACTAGCGTTGGAACAGGCGTGTGCAGCTGACGAGCGCATCGACTCCGGAAACGCAGCGGCGCTTACCGGAATTCCGATGCAGCTCAAGGACAACATGGCCACCAGAGGAGTGGCCACTACTTGCTCATCAAGGATTCTCGAAGGATTCATTCCACCATACGACGCGACAGTCGCCACGAAGTTGTATGAAGAGGGAGCCGTTCTCGTTGGGAAAGGGAACCTCGACGAGTTTGCCATGGGGTCATCGACGGAAAACTCAGCATTCTTTCCCACTCGGAACCCATGGGACCTCGACCGTGTGCCCGGTGGAAGCAGCGGAGGGCCGGCAGCAGCGGTCGCAGCGGGCGAGTGTGTATACGCCCTCGGTTCCGATACGGGCGGGAGCATCCGGCAGCCCGCGGCGCTGTGCGGCGTCGTCGGGCTGAAACCGACCTATGGCCTCGTGAGCAGGTATGGCCTTGTGGCGTTTGCCAGTTCCCTGGACCAGATCGGCCCGATCACCAAAGACGTGGGAGATGCCGCTCACGTTCTCAATGCCATCGCGGGACACGACCCACGAGACTCGACTTCAATTGATGGGGACGTTCCTGACTATAAGAAGGCCCTAACCGAGGACATCAAGGGGCTTCGCGTCGGAGTGCCAAAGGAGTACTTTGTCGAGGGCATGGAACCAGGAGTCGAAGATGCGATTCGACGGGCCATCGATACGCTGGCAGCTATGGGTGCGGTCGTTTCGGAGACGTCCTTGCCCAGCACCCCCTATGCGATGGCCGTGTACTACATCGTTGCTCCGTCTGAGGCATCCGCAAACCTCGCAAGGTACGACGGGGTGAAATACGGGTACTCCACGGACACTCCGGGGAACATGTGGGACTCTCTCGAAGACACGAGAAGAGAGGGCTTCGGACCGGAGGTCAAGCGGCGAATCATGATCGGGACTTACGCACTCTCCGCCGGATACTACGACGCCTGGTATAAGAAGGCGTTGCAAGTAAGGACGATCATACGCCAAGAATTCCGGCAGGTATTCCAGGAGTTCGACGTGCTCGTATCGCCCACCTCCCCGTCTGTGGCCTTTCCCCTTGGCGATAAGACGGCGGACCCGTACATGATGTATCTCAACGACGTGTTCACTCAGCCGGCGAATATAGCAGGCATACCTGCCATCTCTGTCCCCGCCGGGATGTGCGACGGACTGCCGGTAGGACTCCAGTTCATGGCTTCTCACCTACAGGAAGGGAAACTCCTGCGCGCTGCTCACGCCTACGAACAGGCCACCGAGTGGCACACCCTACAGCCTGACTTGTGACCGCCGTCTGCATTCCCGTCATTCGGCCGCCGCAATTGTTCCCTCAAGAGTTGGAATCTCTCCGGTTCCTCAATTCCACTGACCGGACTCGCCAGGTCCCAAGACCTCCCGAATAGGGGGCCAGACACCCAGCTATATTGACAAGCCATCCATAGGTATGTAACGTTCGGGTACAGAGTCCATTCGTCGTGAACCAAACCCGCGTCGCACCGGACAAGGAGGCAGACATGGCAACGGACACCGCAGACCGAGGGCCCTATCACATACTGCTCGTAGAAGATAATCCCGGTGACGTAGAACTCACCAGGGAAATTATCGAGGAGTCGGACCACGATGCCAGCGTAGTCGTCGTGGGCGACGGAGAGCCGGCAATGATGTACCTGCGGCAGGAGGGGG
>JAPOPA010000172.1 GCA_026713145.1 Chloroflexota bacterium | reverse complement strand
TGTACCGAATGGCTGGCCGGAGTTCCCTACCTACCCTGAAAGAGGCTGACTCCCCACGAAATTTGAGGGACATTTGGGGACAAATTGGGACAACTCCTATTTGGCGGCAGACATTTCCGTTATCCGTGAGGCGGTCGCGTTGGCAATCTCTCCTTTGCTCATGTCGTTGTGGACCTCGCGGTAGACTACGTCAGTGTAGTACATATGTGCTTCAGGGTCAAATCGGCCTTCTCGCCCCGGTCGTTTTGCTTTCGTGGGGGGGTCTGGTATAGTCAACTAACCGCCGCGCGGCGCGGCGGTTAGTTGAATTTGCAGTGAGGGAACGTCCAGCCATGACAGCGCGCATCGTCGTCACAGGCATTGGGGTCATCAGTCCGGTTGGACTGTCGAGGGACTCTACATGGAAGAACCTGCTGGCGGGCGTGTCCGGCATCGACCATATCAATGCATTCAATCCCGAGGATCTCGAGACGACCATTGCGGGCGAGGTGAAGGGCTTTGAGGCGACGGACTACATGAGCCGGAAGGACTCGAGGCGTATGGACCGCTTCTCGCAGCTTGCGGTGGCTGCCGCGGGCGAGGCGGTGGAGCAGGCGCAGTTCACCGACCTCAACGGCGTCGGCGAGCGGGTCTCGGTGATGGTGGCGAGTGGCATCGGGGGGATCATCACGCTGTCGGAACAGATCGGCGTGATGGACGCGAGAGGCCCGAGGCGGGTGAGTCCCTTCCTGGTGCCGATGATGCTGCCGGACATGGCGTCGGGGCATGTGTCGATGACTCTAGGCGCAAGGGGCCCGAACTACTCAACGGTCTCAGCTTGCGCCAGCGGAGGAGACGCCATTGGGCAGGGGCAGTCGCTGCTGCGCATGGGCGTCGCGGACGCGGTGATCGCAGGGGGGACGGAAGCGGCGATATGTCCCATCGGGGTCGCGGGGTTCAACTCGGTGAAGGCGTTGTCACGCCGGAACGACGATCCTCAGAAGGCGTCTCGTCCTTTCGACGCGAGCCGCGATGGATTCGTTCTCGGCGAGGGCGCGGGAATCCTTGTCATGGAGACCCTCGAAAACGCCCGGGAGCGCGGCGTGGAGCCAATAGTGGAGATGGCAGGATACGGGTCGACGTCGGACGCTCACCATATCACCCAGCCTCATCCCGAAGGGGAGGGCGCCGCGAGGGCTATGGAGATGGCGCTCAAGGATGCCGGAATGGCCCCCGAGGATATCGATTACATCAACGCGCACGGCACGTCGACGCCCCTGAATGACAAGAGCGAGACGCTCGCGATGAAGAAGGTCTTCGGTGACGAGGCGTACAAGATACCGATCAGCTCGACGAAGTCAATGACGGGTCATCTGCTGGGCGCGAGCGGGGCGCTGGAGGCGGCGGTCGCAGCGATGGCCATCGCAAACTCGGCCGCGCCGCCGACCATCAACCTGGAGGAGCCGGACCCCGATTGCGACCTGGACTACATCCCGCACGTGGCAAGGCGCGGCAGGATACGGACTGCAATGAGCAACTCGTTCGGGTTCGGCGGGCACAACGTCAGCCTCATATTCAAAGAATTCACCGGATAGCCGTCGTCGCTTTGGCGGCGACTCTCTCCGCGACAATAAGCGTTACCTATGCTTGAAAAGGTCTGGAATCTGCTTCCAGAGCCGCCGAACGGGTTTGCCGATTCCATGGGCTTGCCGCCGTTTGACGCCCATCTGCTGTACAACCGTGGCATTCATACTGCGGACGAGGCTTCGGCGTTCCTGAAGGCGGGGGACGATCTCACGCACGACCCGTTCCTGCTGCCCGACATGGACAAGGCGGCGGCGCGGCTTCGCACAGCGGTGCTGTGGAACGACACGGTAGGGGTGTTCGGCGATTTCGACACTGACGGAGTGTCAGGCACCGCAATCGTGGTGGCCGCGCTGGAGAGCCTTGGACTCAAGGTGGTGCCATACCTACCTCACCGCGTGGATGAGGGGCACGGGTTGAACATCCAGGCGGTCGAGTCGCTGGCGGACCAGGGGGTGACCCTACTGGTGACGGTGGACAACGGGATCAACTCAGGGTCGGAGATAGCTCACGCCGCGCGGCACGGCATCGAGACGATCATCACGGACCATCATGCCCTTCCCGACGACCCGCCCAAGGCGACGGCTATCGTAAACCCCCAGCGGGGCGACTCGGTCTACCCTTATGAGCACCTAACGGGCGCAGGGCTTGCCTACAAGCTAATCGAGGGGCTGTGGATGTCGCTTGGCAGGGAGCGCCCTGAACACTTTTTGGAACTGGCTGCGCTCGGGACCGTGGCTGACATCGCGCCAATGTCCGGGGAGAACCGCTTCATCGTCAAGAGAGGACTGGAGCTGTTGCAGGCGACCCAGCATCCCGGACTGCGTGCATTGTTCATGGTGAGCGGGGCGGACCGACGGGAACTGGACTCGGAATCCCTGTCGTTCGCGGTCATTCCCCGCCTGAATGCCGCGGGACGGCTGGGTGACGCGAAGGTAAGTCTCGATCTGTTGACCACGAGCAACAAGAGAGAGGCAAGCACCATCGCCGGTCAATTGGAGAGCGTGAACGAGGAGCGCAAGGCGCTGGCAGCAACAAGCATCGAGGAGGCCCGCAGACAGGTCTACTCCTCGCCGGGTGGGAGGCTGCCGCCGCTGCTGTTCGTGGAGAACGAGGATTGGCTGCCAGGAATACTGGGGCTGATCGCCGGCAATCTCTCGGAGCAGTTCTACCGGCCTGCCGTGGTTGTGAGGCGGGGAGAGAAGGAGTCTCGGGCGAGCGCGCGGAGCATCCCGGAATTCGACATCATCGAGGCGATCCGGTCGACGAGTCCAAGTTTTCTGCGGCATGGGGGCCACCCGGAGGCGGCAGGGTTCACGATCGCGACGGAGGACCTTCCGCGTCTACGGGAGGAGCTGATCGCTGCTGCTGAGGAGCAATTGCAGGACACGATGCTCGTGCCGACCTTGGAGATCGACGCGGTAGCATCACCCGCGTCGCTGCCGGGTGATCGTTTTGAGTTCATGCGTCGCATCGGGCCGTTCGGGAAGGGCAATCCCGCCCCGACGCTGCTGATGAGAGACGCACGAGTCCTTCGTGCGATAAAGGTAGGCGCGGGACGGGACCACCTGAAGCTGCAGCTTGCCCATGGAGGGAAGGTCTGGGACGCCATCGCGTTCAAGCAGGGCGAGAAGCCGGCGCGGCACGGGGACACTCTCGACGTTGTGTACACGTTCGGGCTCAACTCGTGGAATGGGCAGACGACGTTCCAGCTAACGGTGCTAGACTTTCGGCCGTCAACGGGGCACTGACGGGGTAGCGTTGCTTAGCGGTCCTTGCGGCGGCGCTCTGCGCGCGTTCCCCGCACTCGCTCAGCTATCTCCTCGCCGACAAGCGCCACTTTGCTCGTAAACCGCGCCCGTGCCACGAGCAGTGGGATGGTGATGATGAGGACCACGAGCGCGATGTAGTGCGCCTCCTGCATCCCGAGCGCCCACACCTTGTCCTCGCGGAAGAAGGTGATGGAAAAGCGTCCGACGGCGTACAGGGCCAGGTAGAGCGCGAAGAGCATTCCGTCGGGACGGATGCGGTCTCGGAGCTTCCAGAGGACGGCCATGGACAGCATATTCCAGAGTATTTCGTAGACTATTACGGGGTGGACGTAGTCCATGGTTGCCGCGCCACCGCTTGCGCACTGGACGGCAGGACTTTCGACGTTCGACCACCGCATCCCGAAGAAGAGGTCGAGCGTCTTCGCGCAGTGCTCTCCGTTGATGATGTCTCCGATGCGTCCGATAGACTGCGCGAACGGCAGAACCGGCGCGGTCAGGTCGGCTATCACGCCAACGGGGTGTTTCGCAAAGTAGGCGTATGTGGCCCCACCGATGAACCCGCCGAGGATGCCTCCCCAGAGTCCGATGCCGCCACTCCAGACGGCTAGTATCTGGCCCGGGTCGTCCTGGTAGATGTCCCAGTTGTCGATGACGTGGACGAGCCGCGCTCCGATGATGCCGCCGATGATGGCCCAAATGGCGATGGAGTAGATCGCGTCGGAGTCGATGCCCTTCATCGGGGCCCACCGGCCCACGAGGACGACGGCGACCAGGACGGCAATGAAGGTGAGAAAGCCGTGCCAGCTTACGACGAAGGCTCCGACTAAGTCGCCAGAGAAGAGATTGGGGTGGATGTCTATGGTTATCATTCGGTGCCGTGTCGCAAAAGGGACGGGAATACTGTATGAAGGGATTGGTCTTGTGTCAAGGGGGAGGGGGAGTATGCCGGCAAAATCCGTGTGCTAAAATGATATACGGCCTACATTGAGCGCTCCCCTCAATTCCACACGCAATGAAGCATGCCGTCGAACAGTTCCTCAACTATACGACCGTCGAGCGCGGTCTATCACCCAATACGCTTGCGGCGTACCGGAACGACCTGACGCAGCTCGTAGACTTCCTGCAGAGTCGAGATCCATCGTTGCAGGGCAACGGGGCGTGGAAGAGAGTAGGCACAGAGGCACTGACGGCGTTCGTACTCGATCTCAATGAGCGCGGGTACTCGGACAAGACGAAGACACGGAAGGTGGCCTCGACGAAGGCATTGTTCGGCTTCCTACTGGAAGAGGCCGTGATCGACAAGAACCCGATGGAGGACTTTGCCTCGCCGGGGGTGGGGGAGTCGCTTCCCGAGACGCTGTCGGTGGAGGAGGTCGAGGCGCTCCTGACGGTGAACGGAGACGCTTCACCGATGTCGCTCCGCGACCGGGCCATCATCGAGGTTATGTACGCGACGGGAGTGAGGGTGAGCGAACTGGTGTCTCTCGACATCGACGACGTTGACCTCGACGAGAACTTCGTCCGGTGCATGGGCAAGGGGTCCAAAGAACGGATCATCCCACTCCACGACGAGGCCGTCGAGACGGTGAGGGAGTACTTGAAGCACGGGCGGTCGTCGATGGCCGGCGCCACCGCGGGCAGGGCGCTGTTCGTAAGCCGGAAAGGCGGCCGACTGACTCGGCAGGCCCTGTGGCTCATCCTGAAGGGGCGCTCGCAGGCGGCGGGAATCGAGCGGAAGATT
>JAPOPA010000210.1 GCA_026713145.1 Chloroflexota bacterium | reverse complement strand
CGGCCCGACCACGAATCGCCACTCGCAGACTCTATAGAGTCTACCGGTCATCGCCCATCACATCCCCAGCGTGTACTCAATCACTGCACGCCGCGTGAAGCTATGAGACAGCCTCCGATGGGAGAGGGGATAAAACGCCACTCGATTCGACTGTCACATTCAGATTGAAACGGTACTAGATTCCTCTCTGCGCTCGGAATGGCAGGGAGGGGGCGGGATTTTAGCCATGGGCCCGGGTTGATCACCTCATTCTCATGCGGCGGACGGAGGCTCAAGAGTCGTCCGAGCACGGCGTTGCAGTCGGCATCCAAAAGAACTCGATCGTGGATTACCCGCCCATGGCGGCGATGCGTCGGGCCATCCACGTGATGTAGGCCTTGCGGGTCATCCCACGCCGATGCGCCTCGGTGTCAATGAACTCGGCGACGCCTTCATCAAGGGTCAACCCCGCGCGAACGCTCTTGCCCGAAGTACGAATGAGAGGAATCGAGGTTAGCTGGCTACCCTTCGGGGTCTCAATGGCCTGAAATGGGCTGGGCTCCGCAAGCGCTTCACCGTCCTTTTCAGCCTCGATCGCATAGTCTCGAAGGGTGTCTTCGGCATTGAGAAGGGCTTCATCTACGGTGTCACCCATTGCGCCGACGCCAGGGATGTCGGGGAAGACTACGCCATACGCCCCTTCGTCACCATCTATGAGCGCAGGATATCGGATCATGGTTTCCTCCTACTCCGTCCAGCCCGCCTTCTTTGCGATGGTACGGGCGTTGGTTAGACGCAGTCGGTCACACTTTCCAAATTGGCCCCTAGCAGCCGTACTATGTCATGTAGGCAGTGTAAGCCTCACGAATAAGTTCTAGAAGGAGACTACGGTGTTCGCCGAGGTCGCTTTGTCGTATCTGGACTCGGTAATTTCCGAATGCCGAATCATAAGACAGTACGGCTAATCCTGAATCATTAAGCCGGGACGTTGTTTCATCGTTCTGTGGTATTTTGAACGATGTTAAGACGTAATGAGACTTGCGCGGGATGAAAGACACGAAATTCTGCGCCCTGCCATCGAATGCGAGTCCGATGTAGTGCACAGTGTATCTAGGCTCTACACCTGGGTAGAGTTCACGTATCAAGTCAACTAGCTGATCCATGACCTGCAACGAGGCCATAGATGCCTTATGTTCCCAAGAAGACCGGTTGATTGACTCCCCCTCGTCTTCCTCCTCGGTACCAAGCCTGACCAAATCGACAACGCGGGTAGCTAACAGCGTGAAAGCGCCGTCAACTTCGACCCCCTTGAGTTGAATGACCATCAGAGGAATCGTGCCGTTGAATAGGGACACCACGTTAAGGAAGCGGCTAGTTACATCCTCCGCCACAATCACGGCGACGTGTTCATACTGCGGATAGCGGCGCCGTTCGATGTCCCAATACTCGATGGTGCGAATAATGTGAGACTCGTCCATTGCTCCAAGCTGAATCTCAACTTCGTACCGCGTTCTCTGTTCTACATCCTCTAACAGCATGTCAAGTCGGCCACCGCTAGGCTGTCGGCGCTCACGGTCGCGTACAAGGACATCGCCGAGCCCCAACAACTCCGTGTTCCCGTGCAAACGATCCTGCAACCAACGTTCATCGATAGTGGGGTGGTTCTCTAAGCTGACGTACTTGGGCATGGTCAAGTCCGGTGTAGTCATACTCTTATCCTTGGTTCTTACATGACTCAGGGCCGACAGGACGGAAAAGCAATGCTATGAGATGGACATATCGGTGTCAACGCGGTATTGTCGCCCGTGCTAGGGCGACAGGTTCGTAAGTTGCCAACCTTATGAATTCCCGCCTTCGCAGGAATGACGCATTGGGTGGTTGCCGTCTATTTTTTGGAGAAATGACGATTCGGACGGTTGACGCGGGAAGGAAATAGCTATCAGGAGGCAGGCATGGCGAGTTTCGAGGGGAAGGTTGTCATTATCACCGGGGGGGCGTTGGGCATCGGGCAGGCGACGGCGTGGGAGTTTGCCAAGGAGGGGGCGATGGTCGCCGTTGCCGACGTGGACCGCGAGGCGGGAGAGGCGACGGTGGCCGAGGTGGAGCGCCTTGGGGGGTCCGGGCTGATGCTCGAGGCCGATGTTTCCGACTCGTCGGACTGCAGGCGCGTCGTCGATGCTACCGTCGAGCGGTTCGGCGGCGTGGACATCCTGTTCAACAACGTCGGAATTCAGCCGCCGGCCTCGTATACGAACGTGGAAGATACGTCGGAGGCCATGTGGGACCGCATCATCGGCGTGAACCTCAAGAGCTGTTTCCTCATGTCGAAGTATTCCATTCCGGAAATGCGCAAGCGCGCCGGTGGGGTCATCATCAATACCGCGAGCGTGCAGGGCCTGCAGTCGCAGCCCCTCGTGCCTCCCTACGCGGCGAGCAAGGGGGGCATACTATCGCTCACGCGCCAGATGTCGCTCGACTACGCCAAGGACAACATCCGCGTGCTGGCAGTCTGCCCCGGCAGCATCGACACGCCGATGCTACGCGCGGCTGCGGGAGTGATGGGTGGAGACCCCGACGAGGTCGTGGGCCAGTGGGGAGCGGCGCATCCCATCGGTCGAGTGGGGACGGGTCAGGACATCGCCAACGCCGTGCTCTTCCTCCCCAGCGACAAGGCCAGCTTCATGACGGGCGAGTACGTCAACGTCGACGGGGGATATATGGCGCTGGGCGCATGGGCCACCGCCGCGAGGGACTAATCTGTAGGGGTAAACCTACTCGTCCGAGCCCAGTGACTGCTTGAGCTTGTCAAACAGGCCATCGCGTTTCTTGCGGTCTTGGCCTGTGTCGTCGTCGAAGGTCTCGGCAAGCTGCATGAGGAGCTCGCGCTGCTCGTCGGTGAGGGACTTCGGCGTCTCAACGACAACGGTCACGAGCTGATCGCCGCGGGCCCGCCTGTTCCGGAGATGCGGGATTCCCCTGCCCCTGAGCCGGATGACGTCGCCGGACTGCGTTCCCCTGGGTATCTCGATTTCCTCGATGCCCTCCAGCGTCGGCACGTCCAGCGAGAGCCCCAGTGCGGCCTGGGCGATGTTGATGTTCTGCAGGTAGACGATGTCGTATCCCTGTCTCTTGAAGAACTTATGGTTGCGGACGCGGACGATAACGTACAGGTCACCGGCCGATCCGCCGTACATGCCCGGCTCGCCCTCTCCTGACAATCGAAGCTGGGTACTCGTTTCAATCCCGGCGGGAATGGTTACGATCAGCTTGCGGTCGCGCATCTCCGTTCCCGCGCCACGACAGTTCGAGCAGGGCGTGGTGATGACACTACCCTCACCGCGGCACATGGTGCAGGTCGAGACCTGGGTGAACTGGCCAAAGATGCCCTGCTGGCTCCGTCGCACCTGGCCGCTGCCCCTGCACTGAACGCAGGTTTCCGGCGAAGTGCCCGGTTCCGAGCGAGCGCCCCGACAGCGCGAGCAGATCTCATGGCGGCGGATCTCGATATCTTCCTCCGCCCCGAAGACAGCCTTCTCGAAGTTGATGGTGATATCGACCTGGAGGTCGGACCCCCGTCGCGCGGCAGTTGCTGACCGTCGGCCGCCGCCGCCGAAGAAGGCATCGAAGATATCTCCGAAGCCGCCGAAGTTGTCGTACCCTTCGAATCCGCCGCCGTTCGAATTGACCCCGGCGTGTCCGAACGTGTCGTAGCTGCTGCGCTTCTTGGAATCGCTGAGTACCTGGTATGCCTCGTTGATTTCCTTAAAACGCTCGGTCGCCGCCGCGTCCTTGTTGCGGTCGGGGTGGTATTCCATGGCGAGCTTGCGGAAGGCCTTCTTGATCTCCTCGTCGGAGGCCCCCCGGTCCACGCCCAGCACCTGGTAGTAGTCGCGCTTGCTTGTCGTCATAGTTCTAAGAATCGGACGGAATCTATTCCATTATAGGGGCTGTACCTAGTGGCTACAAGATTGCTTTCGTTCATCGAATCTCAGGAAGTTGTGGTTGTTGGGTTCGCCCAGCGAATTAGGGCGGGAACGCGGTCGTCCAGGGGAGGAGTTTGATACGTGGTCGCCCACAGGCTCGAATCGGCTCGAACGGCTTGATAGTATGAGTCCGTCATGATTCGCGCCGTCCTCTTCGACGTATACGGGACTATTGCCGGATTTAGCCCGTCACGCTATCAGCTTCAACGGAAGGCGTGTGCCGCCTTCGGCCTCGGGGACAAGATCACCCCGGAGGGCATCCTGAAGGGCTACGCGTCCGCCGACGCCTTCATGACCGCCGAGAACGCCTCCCGTCCACTGCGTCTCCGCGACAAGGAGGGCAGGGACGAGTTCTTCGCCGAGTACGAGCGTCTCGTTCTCAAGGGGTGCGGGATCGACGTTGCCCCCGATCTCGCTCTGCTCATATTCGACCACCTCAAGGATGCGCCCTCGGCGCTAACGCCGTTCGACGACGTGGTGCCGACCCTGGTTGAACTGCGAGAGCGCGGGCTGACCCTGGGCCTCATTTCGAACATGAACATGAGTGGAGTCGACCTGTTGAGCGATCTGGGACTTTCCAATCATGTCGATTTCGCCGTCACGTCCCTTGAGGCAAGGGTTGAGAAGCCCCATCCGCTCGCCTTCCAAACGGCGCTCAGCCGCGCAGGCGTCGAGGCGAATGAGGCAATAATGGTAGGGGACCAGCCCAGTTCTGACATCGTGGGTGCGGCTCAGGTGGGCATTGCGCCGGTCCTCATCGACCGGGACGGCAACTATCCGCGGTACGACGCCTGTCCACGCATAACGACGCTCGACCAACTGCCCCCGCTAATTGAGTAGCCCGTTCTATCCGGGGACGCGCGAGACGTTCAGGACTCCGACGATGCCCTCGATCTTGGAGAAGAGGCGGTTCAGCTGCTCGATGTCTTCGACGGTCACGGTGAGCCTGATGATGCTGAGGTCATCCTCCTGCCCGCCGGTGATTGACTGAACGATGTTTACACCCTCATCGGCAACAAGCGAAGTCACATCGCTCAGCAGTCCTACGCGGTCCCATGACTCAACGCGAATTTGCACGGGATAGAGCGTCTTCGTCTTGCCCCAATCGACTTCCACCAGTCGTTCGCTCTCGCTCTCGCGCATGATGTTCGGGCAGGTGCGGCGATGAACCGTAATGCCACGCCCCCTGGTGATGTAGCCGATGATCGCGTGCCCGCCTATGGGGTTGCAGCATCGGGCCATTCGCGTAAGCAGGTCTCCGACGCCCAAGACCTCGATGCCGGACTCCGGTTCCGGGAGCGTGACGACCGCCGTAGGCTCGCCGTCTTCCCGGTCAGCAACGAGTTCCGTGGGGTTGCCGATCCCCTGTCGCCTGGAGAGG
>JAPOPA010000355.1 GCA_026713145.1 Chloroflexota bacterium | reverse complement strand
GTGGTGTCCGCCGACCCCTCGAACATGGTGTGCTCGAAGTGGTGCGCGATCCCCGTTCGTCCCGGCTGTTCGTCCTTCGACCCGACGTGGTACCACAGATTCGATGCCACCATGGGCAGAGAGTCGTCCCGGTGAAGTATCACGTCCAGTCCGTTGGACAATGTGTAGGTCTCGAAATCGATAGAGAGCATTCATGACTCCAGCGTTGAAATGGCTGACTTCAGTTTCGATTATATCAGTGGGCACCCTGAGAAGTCGGGGAGATCACAGCAGTCTGGGACGCAGTTCGTAACGCAATGGAGGTCGCAGGGATCACAGTGAAAGCTGAGTCCTTTCTTGTCCGCTCTTCTTGACGCTCCCATACCCCCATGCTAGCATCGTTTTTTGGTGCGGCGATGAGCCGTCAAGCAGTCCCAAACAGGTGTTGAATGTCGATCGGCGACGAGTTGGGGGCCATTGCCGTCCGGGGCGACACTGCCCTTACCATCGGCGTTTTCGACGGCGTTCATCGAGGCCACACCCACCTCATATCGCAGCTCTTAGACGAGGCCTCGTCAAACGGACTCCTGGCCGGTGTTGTGACATTCCGAGAGCATCCCGCCGCCGTGCTCAGCCCCAGCTTTCAGGCACAGTATCTCACGTCGTTTCAAGAAAGGCTCGACCTGCTAAACGAGACTAACATCGACCTCGCCGTTCCGATCACCTTCGACCGTGCTCTGGCGGATCTGTCTGCTGAGGAGTTCATCTCGCTCCTACAAGAGCATTTGCGGATGGTGAGCTTGGTCGTCGGGCCCGACTTTGCCATGGGCCGCAAACGTGAAGGCACCATCGAGCGCCTGTCGAAGCTCGGTGTCGAGATGGGCTTCACTCTTAAGGTCGTCGATGGACTGAAGGAAGCTAGCGGAGAGACCGTCCGTAGTACTACTGTCCGCGCTGCCCTCAGCGAAGGGGACGTGCAGCGAGTCGCTGACCTGCTGGGCCGTCGGTTCACTTTAGAGGGCAGTGTGGTATCGGGTGAAGGCAGAGGTGGCGGGATTGGTATCCCGACCGCAAACATGGCACCCCCACACGAAATGGCCGTGCCCGGAGACGGCATATACGCGGCCTTTGTCCATCTGGACGATCATAGGTTGAAGGCTGCCGTGAGCATTGGGAATAACCCCACGTTCGGCGGCCAACACCGTACCATCGAACCGTTCATCCTGGACTTCGACGGCAGTCTCTATGGGGAGACGCTTCGCCTCGAGTTCGTGCGGCGGCTCCGCGATCAGGTCAAGTTCGACTCAGTCGAGACCCTGCTGGAGCAGATCAATAGAGACGTGGCGGACACAAGGAAAATCCTAGAGAGTGCCCCGCCGTGCTAGAATCGTTGAGGCATGAATCGCGCTAAGGAGAACCAATGACTAACCTGCGAATTCCCGGCCCGATACCCGTCCCCGAAGACATTCTCGACAAGATGTCGACACAGATGATGAATCACCGGGGACCACGTTTCAAGGAGATGCTCCTCCGCGTCACCGACGGGCTCCGGCAGGTGTTCCGCACCAAGAACGACGTGTACGTCCTGACATCGTCGGGCACCGGCGCGATGGAGGCCGCGATCGTCAACACCCTGTCTCCGGGCGAGAAGGTCGTGTGCGCCTCGATAGGCTCCTTCGGCGACCGCTTCGGCAAGATCGCACAGAATTTCGGTGCCGATGTCACGATGGTGAACTTCCCCCAGGGCACTGCAGTCGAGGTTGACGAGCTCCGCCGCGTCCTCGACGGCGACCCGGAGATCTCCGCTGTCCTCGTAACCCACAATGAGACGAACACCGGCGTCACCAATGACATCGAACGGGTAGCTTCCGTCGTCAAAAATGAGTTCGACAAGCTCATCTTGGTGGACGGCATCAGCAGCGTGTGCTCCCTGCCGCTGGAGACCGACGACTGGGACCTCGACGTGGTGGCAACGGCCTCGCAAAAGGGCTGGATGCTCCCGCCCGGCCTGGCCTTCATCAGCATGAGCGAGCGCGCATGGGAGGCCAACGCGAACTCGACCATGCCCCGCTTCTACTTCGACCTAGCGGCGTACAAGGACTACTTCGACATCGGCCAGCCGCCCTGGACGCCCAACCTCTCCGCCATCTACGCCCTCGACTACGCCCTCACGAAGATCATCGACGAGGGTGTCGAAAACGTCTGGCAGCGCCACGCCGACATCGCGCAGATGACACGCGACGGCATCCGCGAGCTCGGCCTCGAAGTCTTTCCCGACGAGAGAGTCGCGTCCAACACCGTCACATCCGTCAGAATGCCCGGCGGTGTCAACGCCGACGATCTACGCAAGGTCGTCCTCGACGACCACGACGTCGTCCTCGCGGGCGCGTACGGTGAACTGACCGGCAAGATGTTCCGAATTGGCCACCTCGGCTACGTTACCCCCGAGGAGATAGAGGACATGCTCGGTGCCGTCAAGGCGTCGCTGCCGAAGGTGGGCATCGGGGCGTAGCGTTCGTTCTCCTGATCACTCCGTATTGTCCATGCGACGACGCTCGCCTACAATACCCGCACCCCATTTGCGAGGTTACGCATGCGCACGAATAACGTCGTCACCAAGATAGCGGCCGGCCAAAAGCCCGTCGGCTTCACAATAAGATTCCCGTCCGCCACCATCGTCGAAATGATGGGCCAGATCGGATTCGATTTCGTAATGTTCGACTCCGAGCACGGGCCGTTCACCACCGCCGACATCGAGGAGATGGCCCGGGCCAGCGACGCCGTCGGCCTGACCCCCATGGCTCGCGTTCCCAACATCCATCACTCGACCATACTCCGCTTCCTCGACCGCGGCATCATGGGCATTATGGGCCCACACATCAACACGAGGGAGCAGGCCCAGGCACTAGCGGACGCATGCCGCTACGTGCCCGAAGGCCATCGCAGCTTCGGCTCCGGTCGCGGCAGCCACTTCGGACAGAACGCCTCCCGGACCGAGTACATGAAGCACTTCAACGAGAACGTCGTCGTCATCGCCCAGCTCGAAGACGTTGCCGTACTCGACGATCTCGATGGCATCCTCTCTGTGGAAGGCATCGACTTCTTCATGTCCGGCGCGCAGGACATCGCCCAGTCGCTCGGACTCCCCGGTCAGGGCGAGCATCCGAAGGTCATGGAATTCGAGAAGACCGTTAGCGATGCCGTCCACGGGGCGGGCAGGCTGATGGCCGCCGATGTCATGGTCGGCTTCACCCTCGACGACATGATCTACGAAATCGGTGTCACCGCGCTGGAGGCTGCCAGGGGCGAGACCGGCTAGCCACGGTTAGGCTGCTCCAACAGTTGCAGAATATTCCCGTCCGGGTCGGTGAAGGTGCACACCCAACCGCCCCAGTGCTCGCGCTCCGGCGGACGAATGATGGTCGCTCCCGCGTTGGACAGCCGCCCATGCGCGGCGTGGATATCCTCCACGTCAAGGTTCACCATCACCCGGTAAGGGTCGCCAGACGCTCCCTTGACGCCGGAGTGCTTCCCAATGCCGAGCTTGACTCTCCCCCACTTGAACGAGACGAAGTGAGGTCGCTCCGAATTAGGCGTTAGCCCAAGCGTGTCCCGGTAGAATTCGACCATCCTGGGCAAGTCGTCCGTCCAGATGATGACCCCTGCCAGTCCGCGAATCATTGCGCTCACCTCCGCCGTGGATTTACCGATTCACTATTGATGTCTGACCCGGTTTGGTAGACGGTGCGTTCCCCAATCATGCTTGTCATACCTAAACGCGCCCCACTGTCATTCCGAGCACCGCGAGGAATCTAAGATCCTTGCCGAAAGTCAAAGCCCCAGTCCAGTGACAAGTCCTTCCATCTAGGGTTTGATGACTCTATGAGTGCGACCTTCTTGCTGCGCCGCCAGCCCTTGATCTCCTTTTCCCTCTCTATCGCAGACTCTACATCAGAGGTCTGCTCATAGTAGGCGAGCCAACTGACGTTGTACTTGCTCGTAAAACTAGGCACAATTTTGTTCTTATGTTCGTACATCCTCCTTTCGAGATCGTTGGTTACGCCGACATAGAGCGTTCTGGTTGCGTTGGTCAGGATGTAGACGTAGTATTGCCTGTCTTTCATTGCGGCCATATATTTTAGATTTCTCGCTCCGCTCGAAATGACAGGCTGGGTTTTGTGTGGACTCCCCGAATAGTCACGGCCCCGTCTGTGTCACCCAAGACCGCTTTGACTTCCCCCCGCCAATCGATATAATTGGCCTTAGGAGACTGGGTGGTGGAAGAAAGTCTACGCGGTGGGTCTCTGAAGAAAGGAGGTGCTTCGTTGGATAGTAGCAGTAGGGGGTGTCACGGGTAGGTGTTCATCGTGACACTTCCCTAACCCGAGCCTCGCCGGAGTTCGCTTCGGCGGGGCTCCTCTCTTTTCCGCCGAATCTCCCTCGTTTCCCGCTATCCCATCATCTTCATCATGTCGCGCATCCCCCTCTTCGACGACATCTGCCGCATCATCCTGCGCGTCCGCTTGAACTGGTTCAATAGCTGGTTCACGTCCCGGGGAGTCGTCCCGCTGCCCTGAGCGATCCGACGCCTTCGACGCCCGTTGATGATCTCCGGTCGCGCCCGTTCCTGCGGCGTCATCGAAAAGACGATGGCCTCCGTTCTCTTCAACTGTTTCTCCGTCAGGTCCTCGGACGGCATATTGCCCTTCAGTCCCGGCATCCCCGGCATCATGTCGAGAATCTGACCGATCCCGCCCATCTTTCGCACCTGTTCGAGCTGATCGAGAAAATCGTTCAGGTCGAAAGTGGCCTGCCGCATCTTGCGTTCCAGCGCCGCCGCTTCCTCCTCGTCATACGCTGCCTGCGTCTTTTCGATGAGCGTCAGCATGTCGCCCATGCCGAGGATGCGAGATGCAAGCCGGTCCGGGTGAAACTCCTCCAGCGCGTCGACGCCCTCGCCCGTCGCAATGAACTTGATTGGCACGCCGGTGACCGACACGATAGAGAGTGCCGCACCGCCTCGCGCATCGCCGTCCAGCTTGGATAGCACCAAGCCCGTCACACCTATCCGGTCGTGGAACTCCTTCGCCGCGTTCACGGCGTCCTGCCCCGTCATCGCGTCGACGACCAGCAGCGTCTCGACAGGCGATACGGCCTCCTTGACCTCCTCGAGCTCAGACATCAGGTCATCGTCGATCTGCGTCCGACCCGCCGTGTCCACAATGGCCCACGTGGCGCCAACCTCCCCGGCTCGTTTTACGCCCTCCCGTGCCACCTTCGGTGTGGGCCTCGACGTTCCCTCCTCGTACACCTCCACATCGATCTGCCTGCCCAGCGTCTGAAGCTGGTCGATAGCCGCCGGCCGGTACAGGTCGGCCGCCACCAGCACCGGAAGCTGGCCGGCCTGCTTGAGGTGTCGCGCCAGCTTGGCGGACGTCGTCGTCTTGCCCGACCCGTTCAGGCCGACCATCAGGATCACCGACGGCGCCGCAGGCCCCGGCACGACCTTGTTCTCACCCCCGTCGAGGATGGCCGTCAGCTCCTCGTTCGTAATCTTGACGACCTGCTGGCCTGGACTCAGGCTCTGGAGCACGTCCTCCGACAGCGCCCGCTCCCGTATCTTCCCAACGAACGAACGGGCGACCCGGAAGTTTACGTCCGCTTCGAGCAGGGCCATGCGAATCTCCCGCAATGCTGAGTCAACGTCGCGCTCCGTCAACCGCCCTTGGTTCCCAAGCCGATTGAAGACCCCGTTCAGCTTTTCCGTCAAAGACTCGAACATATACGCCCCTCCTCCGAGGCAAGATATTCCGTCAGGCTATCGCCTCACTCTACCATACGACCTCGCCACAAGAGTTGCTCTCAGCCTCAACTCCGATTCGCGGATCCATAGCGCAATTTGTCTGCAGTGGAACCCCGCAAAGCACCTTGCATAGTGCTAAACGGAGGCGTAATTTGTAAGCTAGCAAACTACTAACGATATTCTCAGATGACTAACCGACTGATTCTTCCGCTGTTGTTCGCCTTCGCAGTCGTCGCGCTTGCGACATGCTCGGAGTCGCCGACGCAATACCCTGAGCCATCAACCCTGTCCAGTATTGCTGACAGGACCGTTCTGGTCACACTTTACAACTCTACTAACGGGATTGGCTGGAAACATAGTGACAACTGGCTGAGCGACAAGCCGATAGGTGAATGGTACGGGGTCACAACTGAAGACGAAGGTCGTGTCACCCAGTTGATTCTCTCAGAGAATGGGCTGATCGGAGAGATACCGTCCGAGCTGGGAGACCTTCCTTACCTGTCAAGATTGGAACTCCCCGGAAACTTGCTAATTGGCTATCTTCCGCCGGAGATACTTAACTTGTCCAACCTGACTGTCCTCGACCTCTCAAAGAACAGCCTGATTGGCGGAATTCCTTCTGAACTGAGCTCCCTCCCGATTTTGGAATCGCTTAGACTCCATGAGAATGGTTTAAGTGGCGAGATACCTTCCAAACTAGGCAAGCTTTACAACTTACGAGAAATCAACCTCTCAAGGAACCATCTTCGCGGTGAGATACCCCCGGCACTGGGTAACCTCACTGAACTTACTGGTCTGAACCTCTCATCGAACCAATTGAGCGGTGAGTTTCCAATGGAGTTAGGCTACCTAGCAAATCTTACGGAGTTGTATCTTCGAGGAAACCAATTGACGGGGTGTATTCCCGATAGTTTGGAGTATCTAGGCCAAACCCTCCCTACAGATCTTGGCCTCGCGTTCTATTGTGGTGAAGGTGCGTTACGCGGCCGACTAGTGTTTAGGCTCATGGGAGAGGAAGTACTTGAAATCTACACCATGAAACTTGGCGGGACGGGAGCCATAAAGCTCCCGGATGCCTTCCCGGATGCCTATGAAAGGTGGTCTGACGTATCCCCCGACGGACGCCGAATTGTGATTAAAGCAAAGGGAAACCTGTACGTGATGAACGCTGATGGATCGGGCAGGACGCAACTCACGCACGACACGGAGTACGGTTACGTCCATTCCCCAGACTGGTCGCCCGACGGCAACCATATAGCGTTTGTTGCCAGCCGAGACGGAAATAGAGAAATATACGTGATGAATGTCGATGGGTCCGGTATGACACGCCTCGCCGACCATCCGGACGACGTTAGTGAACTCGATTGGTCACCCGATGGTCGGAGAATGTTGTTCACCTCGTATCGTGACGGAAACGCGGAGATATACGTCATGAACTCGGACGGAACGAACGTGACACGTCTCACGAACAGGTCTGAGCGAGATTACGCACCATCGTGGTCGCCCGCCGGTCGACTGATCGCGTTCACATCCGAAGGCAAGAAGCAGTTCTCTCACATAAACGAGCAGTTCTCTCACATATATGTGATGAACGCCGACGGGTCGGATGTGACACGACTTACCAATAAGTCCGACCACAGTGATCGATCGCCCTTCTGGTCGCCTGACAGTCAATGGATAGCATTCGACTCCTACCGAGACGGAAACAGAGAGCTATACGTCATGATGGCGGATGGATCGAGGGTGACCCGTCTCACGAATAGTCCCGAATGGGAATCAATGATTGCCTGGATTGCTCAATAGCTGAACAATCATCGCTGGAGCCTCTCCAACCATAGCCCCGCTACCCCCCATCCTCCGCCAACATGTCCAGCAGCGCCATCCCCAAGAAGGCCGATGTGCCCAGAAGCTCGGTCTCGACGAACTCCAGCTTGTCGTCCGGTGTGTGGATACGCGAAAAGTCCTCGCCCAGGAAGAAGATATGGTCAATGCCCGCGTCGTGGAATGCCGCATGATCGCTGCTGCCCCAGTCCATCGTGTAGCGTATCCTGATGTCGATGCCGTGCTGCTCGGCATACTCTTCCACCATACTCTGCAGGCTCAGCGTGCCCAGCGTAGCCGTCGTTGGCCCCGATCCGAGCGCGTCGAAGTTCAGCATCGCCACGGTCGAGGCGATCTCCTCGTCCGAGAGCTGTCCGACATAGTGCTGGCTCCCGTGCAGCCCCAGCTCTTCCGCCCCGAACGCGATGAAACGCACCGTGAACGGGTATTCCCGGTCTGCTATCTCCCGCGCGATTGTCAGGAGCGTCGCGATGCCGGAGCCGTTGTCGTTCGCGCCGGGAACGTCCGGCACGGTGTCGTAGTGCCCACCCAGCACGACCACCCGCCCGTCGTCCGCAGTCCCCGGCTTGTCTGCGATCACGTTCCTGGACTCCTCCGTATACTCAAGACGGATCGTCGCCGTCACGGGTCCGTCCTCCACGAGCGACTTGAGCATGTCGCCGTCCTCCTGCGAGACCGCCACCGCCGGTATGGTCTCTCCGCCAAGCGCGCCTACGAACGGCCCCGGCTCGTTGTTGTACACAACCGCGCCGATTGCGCCCGCGTTGAAGACCGCCGTGACCTTCTCGTCAAACGTGACCTCCCCCCGCTCGATGAGCGCGATCCTGCCGTCAAGGCCATCATTCGGAATGTCATCCGACAACGCCCGGCCCACGTCGACCATCTGCCCTGTCACGACACCCGCCGCGGTCATCCACATCGGAAACGCCTGGATGTCCATCTCCTGCGGCTCGTCGACCGTCAAGAGCCGTCCGTACGGCGATATCGACTGCACCTCGAAGGGCTGAATAGACGCATCGTACCCGAGCGCGGCGAACTCGTCCCTCAGATACTCCGCCGCGACAACCTCCTCCTCCGTCCCGCTCGCTCGTGGACTGAACTCATTCGTCAGGAACGTTAGCGTCTCCATGGTGGCCGCGCCCAGCCGCTCAACCTCCGCGTTGCGAGGTATGACCTCTCGCTCGACAGTCGGGATGACCGCCTGCGTGGTCGTAGCGGACGTGGGACTCGGCGGGACCGTCGTAGACGTTGGCGGTGGCTCTGGCGTCGCCGTCGGCAGCGTCGCTGTACTCGTAGCCGTTGAGACGGGCGTTGGCACGGGCGCGGGATCCGAGCCGCACGCAACTAGCACAAGCGCGAGAGCCCCAAGGATGAGCAGGGCTGTGTTACGCAAGGCTCGTGAAATCAACGGATTCTCCTGAGGCGCGGCTCGACTACGTCCTTACTCATGAAAACGCCGTGCCACAGGGGATGTTAGCCAGACGTGCTCGGACACCCTACCCGTCAACGCGCCACACTCGGGTCTTGCCGTCAGCCGACGCGGCGGCAAGCAGGCTGCGGTCCGGCGAGAACGCCACGCCATACATACCCTTCACCTTCGTCGAAGCAGCACAAATACGCTCGTACGGATCAGTTGAGTAGACAGCCGCCCCGCCGGAGTAGGTCATGCCCAGTCGACCGCCGTCCGACGACAGGTTCAACATGAATGGGCGCTCCTCTGCGACCTCGATCTCCCGCTCGACCGACCGGTCGGCCAGCGAGTGCACCAGAATTCTCCCGTCGTAGCCGAGCGACCACAAGCGTCCTCCGTCCGGGTCGAGATGCAGCGAACCTGCAGCCGTCGTATGTCCCTCAAGCGCGCCGATTGACTCACCGCTCTCAACGTCCCAAAGCAGTATTTCTCCCCCGATTCCCGCCGAGGCCAGCGCAGCTCCCCCGTCGACGAACTCGACGGAAATTACATTCTTCTTGTGGCCCTTGAGCACCCTCGTGTCGCCCTCGTTACTCAACGGCCACAGCCGCACCGTCCCATCGTAGGAAGCCGACGCAGCCCACATCCCATCCGGCGATATCCTGACCCCCGCGACCGTATTCGTATGCCCCTTATGTGTACGAAGCAGCGTCCCTTCATGAAAATCCCAGACTCGCACCGTCTTGTCGGTCGACCCCGTCACCAGCGTCCCGCAGTCCTCCGTGAATGCGCCGCAGTTGACGCTCTTGTCATGCCCGTCGAGCGACCGCGCCAACTCGAAACCCGGCACAGTCCATACCTTCACCGCCGGGTCCTGCCCCATAGTGATGAGTTCCCCGCCGTCCGGCGAGAACAGCGCCGCTTGGGCGTGCCGGGCAGAAGTCTGCAGGTCCGCGATAAGCTCCATGAGAGATGTCCTAAACGTAGTGTGACGTTACGGATTCAAAGCTAACTCTTCGAGTCAATATACATGAACCAACTACCCCTCGCCATTTCCACGGTGAGGTACTCTTCCACTTTGCGACCCGACACCACCTGTGCTTCAATAGCAACCGTAATGCCGGATTCCCTCTACGACACCAACGGCCTCGCCATCAATTTGGATATTCCTCGCCGAAGAGCGCACTGTGGGAAAGCTGCAGGCTTGGTCGGCGCGATAATTACCGTCGTTCTCTTTCTCGTCGCGTGCGGCGACGACCCCGAACCGACGCCGACTCCCCTGCCGACGAACACTCCGACTGCGACCCCCGTTCCGCCAACCCCCACACCAACGGCCACTCCAATCCCTACCCCCACACCCACCGCGACCCCCTTGCCCACGCCAACACCTCTGCCCGTCGCCACCCCAACCGCCGCGACCGTGCCCACTCCAGCGGCCTCATCGTCAAGCCCTGCAACGACTACCACGCCCGATCCCGCGGTCGACATCCTGAACACGGCCCGACTCGCCATGTCCGAGGCCGTGACATTCGCTCTTGAGATCGACATCGTCCTCGACGTGCGCACCGGCGGCCTCGCTATCGAGGTGCCCGTCAAGTACGCGGGCGACTTGTACACACTCGATTCTACCTACCTACATCCCGCAATCGACTACAGCTCCGCTGACCTCACCATCACCATCCCCTTTCAGGTCATCGAGTCGAAGCTCATCACCTCCGGCGGCACGAGCTACATCTTCGACGCCGATGCCAACACATGGTCCCCACTCCCCGGCGACTCTCCCTTCTTCGCCGGGCCGAGCGTCTTCCTCGGATCGGACGCAAGCGATGCCACCGATGTCGTTCTCGTCCGCAGCGAGACCCTCGACGGCACGCAAACACACGTCGTGTCTGCCGTGAGGCCCGGCGTCGAGATCGGCGGCGCAACCGGCGACCTCGAAGTGCTCTACTGGATCGGCGTCGACGACGGCCTGCTGCATAAAGTTGAGGCAAGCGGTCTCGTCGAGTTCGGCGAACAGGGCGTCCCTGGCCTGGACATCAGCATCGCGAGCGCCAACGCGACGCTCACGGCCCGATTCTTCGACTACGGAAAGACCGTCGCTATCACTACACCTGAGCTCGCTTTCCCACGCTTCATTCATCAGGCAGTCTACCTCGACGACAGACGGCTCTTAGTAACGGGCGGAGTACATGACGAGGTAACGGGCGGACGACATGACGAGATTCCGGTAGGGCTTATTCAGATCTACGATTTCGAGACCGGCCTCTGGATGCTTGAAGACCCCGCTTCACGGATGCAAGACGACTGGCGCATCTTCCATTCAGTAGTCAGGCTCCCGGATGGCAAGGTATTCAGGGTTGGGATTCAGGTAGACGCAGAATGGAGCGAGTTCTTCGGCGTAGCCGATATCTTCGACCCGGCTGCCAACGCGTGGAAGTCCGTACCTCGCCCTCTCGGGCACCCGATGCCTCACCTCGTGCTGCTCAATGACGGCCGAGTCTTGTCCGTGCCCTTTGTAACCGGTGTGCTTATCGTAAATTCGACCAGGATCGAACCTACAGTTGAGCTATTCGATCCCCAAACGGATCAGTGGCATCAGGCGGCTGACATGTTAGTGTTCACCGAAGATGAAGTGTTGGTCCTGGCTTCTAATAATCAGGCGGCGGTTCCCCTGCAAGATGGGCGAGTGCTGGTAATGGGCGGGAGGGGTACACGTGACTCATCCACGCGAGCCGCCACTTACGACCCCGCTACCGATATCTGGAAGTCCACTGCCAGTATGGGAACCGAGCGACTAGAACCGAAGGCCGTTGCGCTGGCCGATGGCAGGGTTCTGGTCGCCGGAAGTGGTATCTTGTCCAATTCAAACGCCGCGGACAGCAGCGCCGAGGTATACGACCCCTCTTCCGCCAAATGGACAGCGGCTCCGAGTATGACCAACCCTCGCTCCGGTCACTCGTTGACACTGCTTTCCGACGGCAGGGTTCTTGCGGCTGGTGGAATGGACGGGACGAAGGGTTTCGACGAGTTTGTAGTGCATTCTACAACTGAGATTTTCGATCCAAGCACCAACTCTTGGTCGCCCGGCCCCGAACTCGCCGAGCCCCGTTCCTACCACTCCGCTACCCTCCTACCAGACGGCAGAGTCCTTCTCATCGGAGGCATCCGGCAAGAGAAGGAGCGACGCCTAAGCACCTCCATGGAGTTCGTCACGCCGTAGCATTCGGCCCCGTCATATGGCACACTGTTTCCCTGCACCGTTCTGACCCGTTTCGTGCGGGAGAATCCCACCATTGACCACAACCCAGACCGACCATCTCGAACAGCTTGACCTAGCCGTCCGCCGCGCCATCGACGACGGCAGCCTCGGCACGCCTCGATTTGCCAGGTTCGTGGCGTACTCCCCCCTAAACGGCCTCACGACGATCACTGCAAACCGGCTGGCCGCCATGTCCGAGGGCTGGTTCGGCAGGCCGTGCGCCAGCCGCACGACGCGGCGTAATCCGACGGGCGTTTCCGTCACTGACCTGTTGAAGTGGCCTGGCGGGCAAGGCGCGCTCATAGTCGTCTCGTCCTCACCGCAGGCAACGGGCGCGAGCATCGACCTGATGCTCCTCGGCAGTCGCGGTGTCCTGTACCACGAGGCGTGAGGAGACCACCCGTGTCAACACTCGGTGTCCTACTCATAGGCGGCAAGCGCTCCCACCAGGAGAGCCACGCCGCGGTCTTCACCAATCACCCCCGCTGCCGCCTCGTTGCCGTCGCCGACGAGGCCGACGCTCCCCACATGCGCCACGACCTCAATCAAGAGCTCGCCGACGACCACGGCATCCCCTATATCCGTGATGTCGACGAGGCGCTTGCAAGGACCGACGTGCAGATCGTCAGCATGTGCGCCCGCATGGAGCGGCGGGGCGTCGTCGCGGTCAAGTGTGCCGAGGCGGGCAAGCACGTCTACCTCGACAAGCCGCTGTGCGGAAGCGTCGAGGCTGCCGACGCCATCGTCGAGGCGATGGACAAGGCCGGGGTCGTGAACCAGATGTACTCCTCCGTCCACTCCGGCTGGGTCCAACGTGCCAAGCACGCCATTGAGAGCGGCGCCCTTGGGACCCTGCGCGCCATCCACTGCGAGGAACTGTTCGCCAAGGGCCCGCCAGGTACAGCGCCAGCGAACGTCGTCCGCAAGGAAAAAGAGCGCCACACGGAATTCACCTTCCCCGAGTCCAAGCGCGAGATGTTCGACATAGGCGTGTACCCTCTTACCGTCATCCACTTGCTGACCGGGCAAAAGGCCGAGTCCGTCACCGCCCTCACCGGCAACTACTTCTTCGCTGAGCACGTCGAGAATGACACGGAGGACTTCGGCTCCATCTCCATGCAGCTCGAAGGCGGCATTTCCGCCTCGATCATCTCCGGACGATTCGGCTACATGAGCCATCCGGGAGGCGGCGTCCAGCGCATCGTCCTCGTCGGAGACAGGGCCACCGCGACCTTCGACGCCAACCGGCCACGCGTCGAGGTCTACAACACCGACCCCAGCTTCGTTCAGCCGGACCGCGACCCCTTCGATCCCATGAGGATGTGGGGCTCCACCGACGAGCGCGTGCCGATGATGCCCCGCAACCGCTGGCGTCGCCTCGACGGCGGACGCGACGTGATGGTCGACGACATCGCCGCCTTCGTCGACTGCATCGAGAGCGAAGACCGTCCCCTCATCACCGCCCGCGAGGCCGCCCAGCCCGTCGAGATTCTCATGGCCGCCTTCATATCCGCCGCCCAAAACAAGGAAATACAACTCCCCATCCCACGTCACCCAGTACCCAGAACCCAGTCAGATTGAATATAGCAAACTGGACGGATGCCGATTTATCCCCTCTCCCGTCGTGGGAGAGGGCTAGAGCCTGCCCCGTACTTGATACGGGGGTGAGGGTGAATTGCAATATCAAAACCATGTTGACATCGTACTAACACCCAGCATCCCGGAGCCCATCCATGACTGAACCATACGAACTGACCATAGCCCAGGCCGCAGCCGAGATACGGCGAGGCGGCCTATCGCCCGTGGAACTGACCGACTCGCTCCTCGCGCGCAGCCGCACCCTCGATCCGCAACTCAACGTATGGGTCAATCTCGACGAGGACGCCGCTCGCGATGCCGCAGCCGAGAGCGCACGCCAGTTGGCCGAGAGCGGCCCTGCCGGGCCCCTGCACGGCATCCCGTTCGCCGTCAAGGACATCTTCTACACCCAGGGCGTAGAGACCACCGGGTGCTCCAAGGTCTACGAAGGCTTCGTACCTGACTACGACTCGACCGCCGTCGCGCTGCTCAAGCAGGCGGGCGGTATCATGCTCGGAAAGACCGTCACGACTGAGTTCGCCATGTTTGAGCCCCCTCCGACCAAGAATCCCTGGAACTTCGACCGCACCCCCGGCGGATCGAGCAGCGGCTCCGCCGCCGGTACCGCCGCTCGGATGTTCCCAGTCGCCCTCGGCTCCCAGACCGCCGGCTCCGTCCTGCGCCCCGCCGCATACACCGGCGTCGTCGGCATAAAGCCCACGCTCGGACTCGTGAGCCGCTACGGCGTCATGCCCGTCGCGTGGTCTCTCGATACCATGGGCTGGTTCACCCGCACGGTTGAGGACGCCGCCATCATCCTCGGCGTTCTCGCTCAGCACGACCCGAACGACGACATCTCGCTCACATCGCCCGCAACCGACTACACCGCCTCCCTGAGCTCAGCCTCTCCCCCCAAGATCGGCTACATGTATCAGTATTTCGTCGAAGAGGCCACACCGGAGGTACAGGACCACATCGATCACGTGGTCGCCAGCCTCATCCAGGAAGGCGCGTTCATCGAGGAGGTGCGCATCCCCATCGACTTGCACGACGGTCGCGAGGCGCACGGCATCGTCCAAAACGCCGAGGCCGCCGACGCTCACGCATCTGACTTTGCGGCCCACGCCGACGACTACATGCCCACGACGCGGGGAGTAATCGAGAACGGGATGTCAGTCCCGGCCACCAAGTACATTCAGGCCCAGACCCTCCGTCGCGACCTGCGCCACGAGCTTCTAAAGGCCGTCGAGCCCTACGACGCGATCCTCACTCCCTCAACCCTCGCGCCAGCTCCCGACACGTCCACGACCGGCAACCCCGCCTGCCAATGGCTCTGGACGACCGTCGGCTTCCCAGCCATCTCCATACCCTCCGGCCTCAGTGAGGACGGTCTACCCCTCGGCATCCAGCTGGCCTCCGCCCCCCTCGAGGAGGCAACCCTTCTCTCCGCCGCCTCCTGGTGCGAGAGAGTGCTCGACGTGCATCTCGCCCCGCCGGTTTGAAGACGTTATGTCCAAGCCGCAACCGTACTACACCCCGCCTACCGTCATTCCGGCGTAGGCGGGAATCCAGAAGTGTCGGCAATTGAGGCTACGGCGATGTTGGCATGAATCGGTATTGCTAGGGGATTCAACAAAGACTAAGGTGTCACGGCATGAGTTGTTCGGGTACCTCTGGTTCTGCCTGGACAGTAGGTGATTCGAGCTTTGACATCAGTCGCTCTTCACTCAGTTGCTGGATCTTTCGTCGGACGGCACATACGTACGCCAGCCAAGCACGACCATATTCTTCTTCTGCATCTTCTCGTGGATCACCCTCTTGATTGAGGTCGAAAAGGTGTTCAAAGTACTCACTATGCTCCCACGCCCTCTGGTCGAACCTTTTGGCTTCCGGGGCTCCAGGTGGAGGGACAATCCAAGTTGGGCGCCCCTGCTTCTTCAAAATGTCGACTCTATGAAATAGGTGTTCAAAATTCACTTTGTCCACCGCTTCAACCCATTCTTTCGCGTCGGTCCAGCCTAGCTCTTTCCAGTCAACCGTCATATGCTCCTCCTCGCGAAATAATCTATTTGTCGTTTCGCTTATGTCATCGGATTCCAGTCGAGCACGAGCTCGCTCGTAGTCCTCCACGTGAGCTTCTAGGGCCTCTCGACATAGCTGCGAGACATTAATGGTGTGCTTAATGGGCTCCATCCTGCGGTAAAGGTCATTGGGGATATTGACTCCGATTCTCATGACTTCACTCCTTGTAGGAAATGTATGCGTATGCATTAATATAACATACACATACTCATAGTCAAGCATAGACTCCATACCAACGCTGCCAACAACCCCATTCCTCATATAAACTATCCCCATGATCGCCGACTCCCACGCGCACGTCTTCCCGCCCATGGGAGGCCCCTCCGGGCACGCGTCCGCGGCCGAGCACCTGCGCTACGTCCAGCACACGATCATGACCCACCACCAGCCTGTGCGCCGTGTCTCTGACAACGTCAGAGTCACCGATCAGACGCTCTACGACGGCGTGGACGTCACGCTGGACGCCATGTACAACGTCGACTTCCGCAGCGGCGGACACGGCAAGTTCGTATGGACATCCGACGGCGTCGACTACCTCAAGCAGTACCTCCCGCCTTCGATGCGAGACCTGGAGTCCACGCCGGAGTACATCATCGCGCAGATGGACTACGCCGGCGTCGATCGCGCCGTGATCCAGAGCGGACACCTCTACGGACACCTGAACGACTACATAGCCGACGCCGTCAGGAGTTTCCCCGACCGGTTCTGGGGCCTCGCACTGGTCGATGAATGGAAGATCGACGACCCATCCGAGGTCCGCTCACTCGATATGGCAATCGACGAGTACGGCCTCCATGCCCTCTGGTTCAACACCGGCTCGCTCGAGATGCACCGCCGCAACACTCCCGTCGACGATCCCGTATTCTTCCCGTTCTGGGAGCGCGTCCGGGCGTTAGGCATCCCCGTCTTCTGGAACGTGACGACTGCGGTGCGCGGGCAGGACGCCTATCTTGCCCAACTCACGGCCTTCAACCGCTGGCTGGACATCTACCCTGACATCCCCTGCGTCCTCACTCATGGCCTCACCGTCGCGAGGTTCATGGAAGACGGCCTTACAATAATCCCCGAAGCTGCGTGGGACGCCGTCGACGCCCCCAACGTCATATCTGAGCTCCTCTTCCCCATCTTCCAGGGCGCCGTCTTTGACTACCCCTACCGCGAGATGCAACACGTCATCCGAGAATACTACGAGAGACTCGGCCCCAAGCGACTCTGCTGGGGCTCCGACCTGCCCAACGTCGAGCGTCACGCCACCTACCGTCAATCCCTCGCATACCTGCGCGATTACTGCGACTTCATCCCCTCAGGCGACATGGACGCCATTCTCGGCGGCAACATTGCTACCCTGTTCGGAGCTTGACGCGACGTCGTCCACCAAGTTCAGAGGGAGTCACAGGGGACCCTAGAATGCGTCCTCGGCGGCGGCGATTTCCTCGAGGTCGGCGCGGCTGTACGAGCCCATGCTCCTGAAGTCGAAGTCGGTGTAGTTCTTCACCCACCGCATGCCGATCTTGCCGGCCTTGCGGTATCGAACGTCCGCGGCATCGTAGAGGCGTTGGTGGGTTTCGTTGCCCTCCTCGACCTCCTCTTTCAGGAGGCGGAGGATGTCGTCCACCTCGTCGAGGAAGAGTTGCTTGACGAGGGCGAAGTCATGGATGGCGCCGGTCTCGGTGTCTGCGGCGGCGTGGATGATGCGCTGGGCGATCTGGGCGGCGGACATGCGTCCGGTGGCGAGGTCTTCCATCAGGGGTCCGTGCACGCCCGGCTTACCTGCGAGGCTGTCGATGCCCTTTGCGCCGCGTCCGTTCAGCCATCCTTCGATGTACTCGATGACCATGCGAACGTTGCGGCGGGTGCCCTCCACGGTGATCGGGCCCTCGGGCACGTCGATACGGACGGGATAGTTTTCGGGGTCGTGCGCCTCGGCGGGCGGCTCCCATCCCGACGCGCGAAGGTTCTTGAACGGGTCTGCTGCCGTCTTCATGTGGAAGATGTGCGCCACCCATCCGCGCAGGAAACCCTGGTTGGCCTCCCACTCCTTGTCTGCCGTGATTGAGACGGCGGCGGCGGCGTTCACCTCGTCGTCGCGTGAGGGGAGTGCGGTCGCCATGCCACCGATGGGGACGGCGCCGTGCTTGAGGCAGATGGCGACGAGGCGTCGGAAGATCGTCGCGAGGAAGGGGGTCGTCTTGATGTCGACGCCGAACCGGTCGGGCCAGACCTGTTTCGGGTCGGCCATGATGTACTCGAAGATGCTGGCCTTGAAGTCCCATCTAGCGGCGTTCAGTCCCGCGGCGTAGGGGCCGAGGGCGTGGAGCATCTCCTCCATCTGGTAGGCGGCAGGCAGCGACTCGACGAGCGGTATCCCGCGGATCACGTCGTCGTCGCCCAGGCCAAGGTGCTCCTTGCTGAAATCGAAGAAGTCGCGCCAGAAGCCGGCTTCCTCTGAGGACTCCATCTTGGGGAGGTAGAAGTAGAGGCCCTGCCCTCGCGCCATCTGTGCCCGTCCGGCGTGGAACACGGTCAGGGAAGTACCAAGTATCGCGGCGGAGACGGGGTTGCCGTCGATGGTCATCTCCGGCTCGTCAAGGTGCAGTCCTCGCTCGCGGTGCATGAAGAACGGCAGCTCGCCGTCCTGGATGGTGTAGTGGCGGCCTCTCGCCTCGTCGCGGTGTTCCAGCGTCCTCTCCACTGCGCCGAGCCTGTTGCGGGCGGCAGTAACGGTGTCGACGAGCCGGTGTCCGGCAGCGTCTTCGTCGTCATCGAGGTCGCCGACGGCGCGCTCGCCCTCAGGGCCGGGATTGAGCGCGTTGATGAACATGTTGGTGACCGATGCCGGGCCGGTGATTTCGATGCCGGGCCGTCGCAGGTCCTCCGGCACGGGCGGGACTCTCCAGTCGGTGGTGTTAATACCCGAGACGGGCGGGTGCTTTGGAAGGACGCCGTCTTCGAGGGCGCGGCGGAGCACCTCGGCCCGCTTGGCCCTCAGGTCGTGTACGCTACCCACGAATTTGTCGTGCGCCGCGACGAAGTACTCTAGGAACTCGGCAGTGAATACCTCATCGGCCCCTTCGACGTTCGCGTATGTAACTCGGTCGCTCGTTTCGGACACGTTCTCCTCCGGCTGCAAGGCGTCAGTTCGAGGCATCATGGTACCACATGGCTTGCGCGTGACTGGTTGATGGGGCGGGTCCGTCGATTCGGGGCGACCACCATAGGCACTGAAAATCACCGAATCGTGTGATGCGTAGCACAGAGAGTGGGCATACTATGAATACAGAGGACTTGGAAGCGTGAGTTAGCAAGTTAGAAGGAGGCGGTGACGATGATTATCCGTTTGACCCTTCCGATGATGTTCGCCCTGGCATTCGTTGCACTCGCCGCATGTGGAGAGTCTCCACCGCCGAGTCCTGCGCCGACTGTCACACCCACTGTTGCCCAGACCTCGACGCCCGTGCCGACGCCCAGCCCGACGCCGGTCGTCCCGTTCGAGGAGAGCCTTTCGAGCGCGGATGTCGCCAGATTCCAGGACCTGCCGGTAGAGATACAGGAGGCGCTGGTCGACGAGTCGCTGGAGAGCGGGAACGATGGTGCCCTCCGGTATTTGCGCGACATGCCGGACGACCCGGCTCCCCTTTCGGCGATACTCGGTGCTGAAACGCTGTCGCTGTTGGACACTATCGACGAGCCGAACCGCCGTCAACTGCTGCTGGAGGGGTACCCCAACTCGACCATCCGGCATTTCAGGAAACAGTGGCTGGCGGGAGAATTTACCGACCTCGAGTACGAGTATGGCGACTTCGGGTCGATGGTCCACCATTTGCATAGGACACTGTCGGAGGACGGCCACTTGTTGCCGCCGCTCGAAGATGCCCTTTCGCCCGCCGCGTTTAGCAGGTTTGAGTCACTCGACCCGCTGCTGCAGGCCTCGTTCCGTATCGTCTGGGAGACGAGGCGGGCGACCTCACCGAGCGATGCTGCCGATAGGTTGGAGCAGAAACTTCTCAATATGCCTACCGAGCTGCCCGGGATCCGGGCGCTGGGGCTATCGGAAGAGGCGGCCTACGTACTTGAGCGAGAGCCGGAGATGAGAGACTATGCCCTTGGAAAGGTCGCCGCCGTCCATGTGAATGGTAACGAGTGGGACGACGAGCACGCTGCCCGATTACAGCAGACCATTGAGGCCTACGAGGCGCCTGGGGGCAGAGAGGCGCTTGCGCGCGGTCTGCGACCGGGCGTCTCGGACCCGTGGCTTGCGACAATAGCTTGTCAGCCGTCGGGGTGGGGCCCGATACCACTGGACAGCGCCATTCCCCGACCGTTCCGCGGCGTGCATCCCGCGCAGCTCGTCTATGCCTGGCCCGCGCCTGAAGACTCCCTGTCCGACGCGGCGCTGGCAAACTTCCACCTTCTGGATGAGACCATGCGTGAGGCCCTCGAATACTGGTGGTACGGGCCCGGGCCGCTCCCGATGAACGCGCGCACTACGAGGTGCGAGATCGCCCGGTGGGACCGGGGCATAGCCGACACGCCGTTCACCTCGATGCCCGACCCGGATGTCTTCCTGTCCGCCGACATGAGCGAACTGTACGCACAGTTCAGCGATTATGGCAAGGAGGTCGTCCAGCGACATTTGGTGTCATATATTCTCAAGGGCGAGGTCAGATTCAAGAGAGAGCGCTTTGCAAGTACCGAGAAGGTTTCGACGTTGGACTCAACTCGGGAAGAGTTTCTCGACGGCCTGCGGTTCTGGGCCGACGAGTGGGTGACTGGCTGGGCATGTCATATTGAAGAACTCGATTGCAGCGGCAGTTAGGCGGCAATCATGGAGCCCGAATTCGAACGCTGTTAGCTGCAGGGTTTCTCTCGGAAGAGCATCTTGAACAGGGTGAGCCGAAAGCGTGAGTTAGCAAGCTAGAAGGAGGTGGTGACGATGATTATCCGTTTGACCATTCCGATGATGTTCGCCCTAGCAGTCGTTGCACTCGCCGCATGTGGAGAGTCTCCACCGCCGAGTCCTGCGCCGACGGCCACCGTGCAGGTCGCGCCGACTGTTGCCCCGACCTCGACGCCCGTGCCGACGCCCAGCCCGACGCCGGTCGTCCCGTTCGAGGACAGTCTTTCGCGCGCGGACGTCGCCAGATTCCAGGCGCTGCCGCCGGAGGTACAGGATGCGCTGGTCGACGAGTCGATGGAGAGAGGTAATGACGGTGCCCTGCGGTACCTGCGCGACATGCCTGACAATCCGGCTGCCCTCTCGGAGATACTCGATCCGGAATCGCTGTCGCTGTTGGACAGTATCGACGAGCCGTACCGTCGTCAGCTGTTGCTGGAGGGTTATCCCAACTCGACCGTCCGGTATTCGATGAACCGCCAGGCGGACAAAGACCCTGCCGATCTCGAATACAGGTATGGCCTCTTCGACATGCTGGTCCGGGGAGTTCACCAGACGCTGACCGAGGACGGTCACCTGTTGCCTCCGCTTGAGGAGACTCTATCGCCCGCCGAATTCAAGAAGTTCGAGTCTCTCGACCCTCTTTTGCAGGAGTACTTCAGTCTAGTTTGGGAAACCCGTCGAGCGCGCTCCCCGAGCGATGAGAGCGTCGAAAGAGTGAAGCAGGATCTCATGAATATGCCGACCGAGCTGCCGGGAATCCAAGAGCTAGGTCTTTCAGAGGCGGCGGTTCGCATACTTGAACGGGCGCCGGAGATGCGGGACTATGCGGAAGGGACGGTTGCCGGATACCTCGTACTTGACCAAGATTGGGACAGTAATGCTACCGCTCGACTGCAACGGCATATTGAATCCTACGAGAAGCCGGGAGGCAGGGAGGCGCTCGCCAAGGGCTTGCGGCCAGGCGAGTCGGACCATTGGGATGCCATATTGCTTTGTCAGCCACCGGCGTGGGGACCTGAGCCTCCGGACGGTGCCGTTCCCAAGCCGTATCGTGGTGTGCACCCTGCGAAGCTCGTCTACTACTGGCCCGAACCGGAAGACGCGCTCTCCGACGCGGCGCTGGCCACCTTCAGACTCCTCGATGAGAAGATGCTTGAGGCCTTCGAGGTACGGTGGTACGGCCATGGGCTTCCACATGATACGCGCTTCATTTCGTGCCTGGTCACCGAGTGGGACCGCGGCATAGCCGGCACGCCGTTTACCTCGATGCCCGGTCCGGAGGTCTTTCTGCCAGAAGACAAGCGGAAGTTTTACGACGAACTGACCGACCACGAGAAATGGGCAATTGAGCTAAATCTGGCGGCAGACATTCTCAAGGGTGAGGTCTGGTTCCACAGAAGCCGGTTCGGACAGACGGAAAGGGTTTCGACATTCGGCTCAACCGAAGAATTCCTTGAGGGGCTGCGCTACTCAGCCGTCGAGTGGCTTTGCGGGTTCCAACCTGCCGCCTGCCGGTAAGTCGGGCCGTCCGGCTGTTGTTAGGCTCTTGCTGCGTAGGACAGGGGTGTCTTTGGAGGCAAGGAAATAGGCCATTTGCGGTACCTCAAATTGGTCGATTGCGAATTGACCTTGTACTACGCATGTGCCACAATCCTGCATATCGTCAGCGTAGTGTCACGAAATGCGATGTGATTGTAGGAGGAGAGCATGACGACCACCGAGATCTCCCTGATGGCGCACTTGATGCGGCGGGCCGGAATGGGCGCGACTCGGGACGAGTTGGAAGCGCTGGTTACCCAGGGCTATGAGTCCGTCGTGGACGATCTGGTCCACCCGGAGCGCTTCTCGCGAGGCGATCCGGACATCATCCACCCGTATCTGCATGGCCCACTGCCACAAGAGCCTTCCACCGACGACAACGAGGATATCCTTCTGCGGTACTATCGCGGCATCGGAGCGCCGGGGGCATCGTCGCCGGGCAAGTGGATATTCCACATGGTCAACTCGAAGCGGCCGCTGAAGGAGAAGATGGGCCTCTTCTGGCACCAGGTGTTCGCCTGCGCGCCTTCGAAGTCGGCCCATCCGAGGACGAATCGCCGCCAGCTGGAGATGTTCCGGCGCGTGGGCATGGCCGACTTCCGCACGATCCTGCTGGAGCTGTCGAGAGACCCATCGATGCTGTTCTGGCTTGACAACAACGAGAACCACAAGGACGAGCCGAACGAGAACTACGGCCGGGAGCTGCTCGAGCTGTTCTCCATGGGCGTCGGGAACTACACCGAGGAAGACGTCAAGAGCTCGGCCTACGCATTCACGGGCTGGAGCTTCGTGCAGCCCGCGCACGGGGCGGTGCCATACGGCAAGTGGGCCACGAGGTTCGATTTCCGCGAGGCCGACCACGATTACGGCGAGAAGACCTTCCTGGGAGTGACCGGGCCGTTGGACGGCACGGACGTTATAGACACGGTCGTCGACCAGCCCGCGACGGCTCGGTTCATCGCCCGGCACCTGTACAACTTTTTCGTAGCGGACGAGCCACCCGTGGCGGCGTGGAACGAGATACCCCCGCTGGATCCTGAGGCCATCGACACGCTCATGGCGGCCTACTTCGAGTCGGGAGGAAGCATCGCACACATGCTGCAGGTGCTGTTCAACTCCGAATTCTTCAAGAACGCACGGTTCGCCAAGGTCAAGAGTCCGACCGAACTGGTGGGAGGCGTGCTCAAACTCATCGGCACCTACCGCCAGGCCAACCCTGGCATAGACCACTACGCCGGGGCGACAGCTCTCATGGGACAGCAGCTCATGGCGCCCCTGACAGTCGAGGGATGGCAGACGGGGTCAGGCTGGATAAACGGGGGCACGTTGAACGAGCGCGTGAACTTCGCCGTCGAGGAGGTGTCCGATCCCGACAAGCCGGGCATTCGGGCAATCATCGACCGCCTGGGTCGTCGGAACGGCAGCACGCTGACGCCGGAAGAGCTCGTCGACGGGTGTCTCGAACTTGTCGGGCCGGTCGAGGTGGAGGAAGACACGCGGCAGGAACTCATCGCCGAGGCGGTAGCTGATGGCAACATAATCTTCAACGGCAACCGCGCGGTGACCGACGAGCGCATCGTCAACATGCTTCAACTGATCGTATCGACCCGCGAATTCCAGTTCGGGTAGACGTTTGGCACCGTAAGTAGAATCGTAAGCGTTCTCACGAAAGGAGAACTGCAATGACAACCGCAGAGCGAGATCCCGTATTGGTAATCGTGCAGTTGGTCGGCGGAAACGACTTCATGAACACGGTCATTCCCTACACGAATCCGCTGTACCACGACGCGCGGCCCGGCCTCGCCTTCTCACAGGACGAGGTTCTCCCAATCGACGACACGCTTGCGTTCAACCCGCACGCCGGGCCGCTCAAGGAGATGTACGACGAGGGCAGGATGGCGGTCGTACAGGGGGTCGGGTACCCGAACTCCAGCCGGTCGCACTTCCGCAGCACGTATATCTGGCAGACGTGCGAGCCGGATACCATCGCCACCGAGGGCTGGCTTGGGCAGGCCATAGGCGAGATGGACCCCGACAAGGAGAATTCCCTTACGGGGGTCAACTTCGGACGCGGACTGCCGCAGTCGTTCGTGTCGAAGGGAGTACCGGTAGCGTCGGTAGCCGACCTAGACAACTACGGCATCATGACGGGCATATCCGATCCCGATCGGCGGAGTTTGTCACTGGAACGGTTTAAGAACATGTACGCGCCGGTGGCGGGCACTGGTCCGGTGATGGACTATCTCTCGGAGACGGGCCAGGGCGTGCTCAGCGGGGCTGACGACCTCAAGAAGGCCCCGGCGAGATACAAGTCGGACGTGGAGTATGCCTCGAATCCGCTGGCGAAGAGCCTGCGCGACATTGCCCGCGTACACCTGGCTGACCTTGGTACGAGGGTCTTCCACACGAGTCACGGCGACTATGACACGCACTCGCGGCAGGAGATGACGCACGAGCAGGACATGGTCGAGCTCTCACGCGGCATCGCCGATTTCTTCCAGGACCTCGAGGAGCACGACGCCGCGGACAACGTGCTCATGCTCGTCTGGACGGAGTTTGGGCGGAGGCTGGCAGACAACGGATCGGGGACTGACCACGGCTCCGGAGGCGGCGCGTTCCTGATCGGGAACATGGTGTCGGGCGGAATGTACGCCGAGTACCCGTCGTTGGAGCAGCCCAAGCTCGCCAACGGCGAGGACCTTGCTCACACCTACGACTTCCGCGGCCTCTACTCCACCATACTCGAACAGTACCTTGGCATGGACTCGAAGCCCATCGTGGGTGGAACGTTCGAGCAGCTCCCGGTGTTCAACTAAGGGGCCTGATACATGAGCAACTCCACCCTTAGGAATATCGCCATTGTCGTGGGCATTATCTTGTTCGTGCCGGCCTTTGTAATTTCCCCAGCGCTGGGGGTTGTTTTTGCCGTCATCTTGATTCTGGGCTTTATCGCGGCCCAACAAATGCTCGGCTCGTCCGAGGTCAGGTTGAAGAAGGACGATGTGGGCCACCTGCTGAACAGGATGTGGATCCCTGTTCGGGACGAATTGTCCGATGTGGTGAGAACGGGCGGCAAGGTGACTTCGACAACATCGGTGTGGACCGGCGTTCCGAACCTCTACAAGCAAGAGGCGCCGACCACATTCCATGAGGGAATGGAGCGGTACGTCAACGAGAGGGCGCAGGTTGCGGCCCTGGTAGCGAGTGTGACCGCCACGGAGGATAGCCAGAGGCAGCAGCAGATCGAGCAACAGAAACTGCTGTTCATCAGCCGCGAGCTTCTTGAAGAGGCTAGGAAAGCCATCTACTTCATCCAGGGATCCGAGACTGCCTCCAGACAAGCCGAAGCCGCTCGACCAAGACCTTCGGTACAACGCCCACGGCCCGCCACGACTGGACCAACAGTCGGATCAAGTGCCGGGACGCGACAGCCGAGCGCGGTATCCCGAACCGCGCAAGCGCAGACCGCAACTCCGGCACGTACTATACAACCACGCCCTGCGCCGCCCCGACCCGCGCCTGCAACCATGACGAGCGCCGTCGAGACACCCAAGAAGCCGAGCGCCCCTCGCCCACCGTCTCGCCTTGCGCCTACGCCGATGAGGATCACGCCTACGCCAACGCCATTCGAACCTGTCGTAACTACTCGGGTTCCCGCGGAACCGGAATCTCCTAAGACGCCGCCCGCACCTCCGTCACCTCCTCCTTTGAAGATCGCCGATACCCCCGCTCCTCCTGAGCCGGAACCGCCACTCCCACCGAGTGTGCCTCCGCTCCCTTCTCCAGTCACCGCTTCCACAGCTCCTTTATCTGAACCAGCGAAACAGGTCAATCCTCCAGAACCCGTCATCGCCGCTCCCATACCCAGCGAACCGGAGCCTGTCTCTCAGCCGAGCAGGCCGCCGGACGACCTGCGTCTCGACGTGGCGTCGGTGTGCGAGGAGCTGTTCGACCCCAAGATGATGAGTTACGAGGCCAACCGTCTCTTCGATGACAAGTACAAGGACGCGACGGTCCGATGGAACGGCACGGTGCGGCGCGCAAGCACATACTCATACGACTTCAACTTCGGGGACGGTGGTGGGACAAAGGCCGAACTCGACGTCTACGAGGTGAAACAGCAATACGGGAGCCGCACGGTCAAGGCGTTCGTACAGCTTCCCACGGATGCCGCCATCGACATCGGCGCGCGCATCGGTGAGGAGATTGAGTTCGAGGGCCGCCTGATGACCTGCGAGGGCTCCGCCAGACGTCTGTACGTCGCCGTCGCCCGCGTGGTAGACTGAACCTGAAGGAGTTCTCTCGGAGGAGGCATCATTGCAGGCAGTTGGCAATATCGAGAGACGGCTTTCCCTGGTTGAAGATGCGTTCTCGCGGACGTGAGTCCCTTTCGTGTCGAAGTTGTTCGTCCTCGACGGCCATGTATCTTTTCGACGTAACCGACTATGACCCATAGACTGTTCACAATCTTCACCATCGTAATGGGCATCCTCTTTGTCGTGCTCTTGTACAACTTCCTACACGAGGGGCTGGCCATCCTTATCGCCATTATCGGCATTCTTCTCTTGGGAGTGGGCTTTGTAATTCAGCGGGCATTCAACGAGACCGACAGCTTCGTGGAGCAGTACGGCGAGGCAGACATATTGATCAGGATGTGGTTTCCGCTCCAAGACGAGTTGACCGACGTGGTCAAGACCGGAGGCCACGTGACGGAAGCGTTTTCGGCATGGAACACTGCTCCGGTTCTTTCCAAGAGGGAGACCCCGAGGACGTTCTTCACGGATATGCAGCGGTACGTCAGGCAGCGTGAGTTCGTCTCTACGCTTTCTGCGAGCGACCTCACGACTGAGGAAAGCCTGCAGCAGTTGGCGGCCGAGCAGCGGAATTTACTATCCAGGGCGCAAGACCTACTCGAAGAGGTAAACAGGGCCATTAGAGCCATACCGGGCTCTGAGAATGTCGTCAGAAGGAACATAAGCCCGGGATCAAGTCCGACACGAGCGACCGCAACAAGGCGAAGCCCGAGGTCGCGACGACCGGCCTCGGCGTCCCGGAGGTCACGGGCGCAGACCTCGACCTCCTCACAGGCCGGCCGTCACCACCCGGCACCGTCCCGCCCCTCGCCTACGCCGCCGCGGATTACCGACACGTCCACGCCGCGGGAGCCGACCGTTGCTCCGCCCGCACCTCGTGTGCCGGAACCGCCGCCCGCGCCTCCTCCTCCGAGGATTACGTACACGCCAACGCCGTCGTCGCCAGTCGTCCCTCCACCCGCTCCTCGTGAGCCGGAACCGCCACCTCCGCCAAGTGTGCCTCCGGCGCCTTCCCCTGTAACTGCATCCGTGCCGGAGCCCGCGGAGCCGGTCAAGCCGCCAAGCGTGCCGACCGGCGATCTGCGCCTCGACGTTGCGTCGGTGTGCGAGGACCTGTTCGATCCCAAGAGGATGAGCTACGAGACCAACAGGCTATTCGACGACAGGTACAAGGACGCGACTGTCCGATGGAAGGGCACTGTGCGCCGCGCGAGCGTCTACTCGTACGACTTCGACTTCGGGGACGGTGGCGGAACGAAGGCCGAGTTGGACATCTACGAGGCGAAGCAGCAGTATGGGAGCCGCACGGTGAAGGCGTTCGTGCAGCTCCCCGTGGAGGCCGCCGACGACCTTGGAGCTCGCATGGGGGAGGACGTACAGTTCGAAGGCCGCCTCCTCACCTGCGAGGGCTCCGCGAGACGCTTGTATATTGCACACGCCCACATGGTGGACTGAACCGCAGCACAAATGGAGTCGCTTGAAAGGAGAGCGTGATGCCACAGCCATACGCACTATTGAGAGCCGGATTCCCGTATTTGAAGACAGTTGGGGTCAAGAACGTCATCGACGACCCGTTGGATGTTGCGTTCGGCGGGGATGGGCGCGTCTACGTGCTTGGCAGCGCGCCGATTCGCATTACCAACATCGACCACGAGGACCTCGGCACGATCGGCGATCGCTCATTCGGCGTCGACTACGGCAGCAACGGAGAAGCTATATCCGTGCCGGAAGGGGAACTCTTCATGCCGGTGCAGGTGATCCTCGATCGTGAGGACAATCTCTACGTGACCGACGAGGCGTGTCACACGGTCTCGATATTCTCCAAGGACGGCGATTTTCTCGGTCGCTGGGGCGAATACGGCACGGAGGAGGGGCAGTTGAACCGTCCTTCCGGCCTGGCGTTCGACGCCGACGAGAACCTCTACGTCGTCGATACGATGAATCACCGCGTCCAGCAGTTCACCAAGGGCGGACATTTCCTGAAGGGATGGGGCAGTTTCGGCAATGGCGAGGGTGAGTTCAACATGCCATGGGGCGTCGCCGTCGACGATGACGGCGACGTGTATATCTCAGACTGGCGCAACGACAGGGTGCAGAAGTTCACGCCCGATGGCGATTTCATCTTCGAGTTCGGCAGGACCGGCACCGGCAGGGGTGAGTTCGTGCGCCCCGCGGGCATCGCCGTCGACCACGACTTCGATATCTACGTCTGCGATTGGGGCAACAACCGCATCCAGCTATTCACCCCGGAGGGCAGGTACGTCCAGCAGTTCACGGGGGACGCGACGCTCTCCGAGCCGGCAATAGCGGCCACGCGCACGCGCCTCCGCACCGTCCGCCTCCGCACCATGGCCGACCTCGAGACGGAAAAGATGTTCCGCGGCCCGCGCTCCGTCCGCGTCGACGAGAACGGCCTCATGTGGGTGCCCGACTTCGAGTCGTACCGCCTCCAGGTATACCGCAAAGAGCCCTTCCACCTCGAACCGCACCAACTCGCCCCGCCGTTGAAGGCGCCGTCGCTGCAGCCGAATTAGCAGGCGAGGCTAGGTCTCCTTAGCCCAGCTGCAACAGCTCCAACCAATTCCCGTCGGGATCTTGGATGTAGCAGGCGACGCGCCCGGGGGCCAGCTCGGCGGGCGGGTTCATGGGCCGGGCACCGCCTTCGACGAGCTTGCTGTGGACGGCCTCGATGTCGTCGACGAGGATGGCGAGGTGCGGACCGCCGATGGTGTTGCGCTCTGTCGTTGGCCGCTCGGACGGCGGCGGGTTCAGGTACTGGATGAGTTCCAGGATGTGGCCTCCTCCGAGGTCGAGGTTGGCGATTATGAGGTGCGTGTCTTCGTAGCCGATGACGGCGTCGATGCCGGGTCCTATGCGCTCGTACTCGGCGATGAGCTCCAGTCCGACCACGTCACGGTAGAAGGCGACAGACTTGTCGCGGTCCGTGACGACGAACCCGGTGTGATGAAGCTGCTTGATCATAGGTGCCTCCTGTCAAAAGCGGTCGATAGCGGCCAAGGCGTGAGTGATCCGTTGCCGGAGGGCCGCCACCGCCTCATCGTTCCATTCGTAGAAACCGCGTCCCGACTTGACGCCGAGATCGCCTCGTTCCAGCATGCCGGTTATCGTGGGCGAATTTTCCCTGCTGGTGTCGAGGTCGGGGTACAACTCGTCGATGATATGCGAGATCGTGTCCCATCCTGCGATGTCGAAGACCTCCAGCGGCCCCGCCACGGCGAGTCGCCTGCCAAAGCTAGTCTTGACGACCGTGTCGACGTCTTCCGCCGATGCGATGCCATTGTCAACTACGGAGAGGGCCTCACGGAGGAGGGCGAACTGCATCCGGTTGCCGATGAAGCCGAGCGACTCCTTTTGCAGCACGACGGGCTTCTTGCCGATGCCTTCGAGGACGCTCTTGGTGATGTCGATGGTCTCGTTGCTGGTGTCGGGACCGCGCACGACCTCGACGAGAGGGAGCAGATGCGCAGGGTTCCACCAGTTGGCGACCACGACTTTGTCGGGGCGGTTGGTTGACGGCGCGAGCTGGCTGGTCATGTATGACGACGTGTTGCTTGTCAGAACGGTATGAGACGGGCAGTGCTTGTCGAGGTCGGCGAAGATTCGCCGCTTGAGATCGAGGTCTTCGAATACCGCCTCGACGACGAATCCCACGTCGTCCATCGCACCCTCGATCGACGTGCTGGTACGAATGCGTCCCGGCACGGCCTGCGCGGTCGCCTCGTCCACCAGTCCGTGCTCCTGGAGCACTCCCAGCGTCGCGGAGATATTCTCCGTGGCCTCTTGGAGGTTCTCGTGGGTCGTATCTGTGAGGACGACCTTGTGGCCGCCGACCGCGAAGTTCATGGCTATGCTGTGGCCCATGAGGCCCGCGCCGATGACGCCGATGCTTCCGATAGAGTCAGGGTTCATGCTAGAGGGTGCTCCGTGGGTGCGCACGAGTGTAGTCGCGGAGTACTCGCGCGTCAACATACGACAGGGCGCGTGAAGCGCTACAATAGGCGCATGGGTTCCGAACCAATCATCGTCCTCGCGTCGGGATCGCAGCGCAGGCGCGATATCATAGGGGCGCTCGACGTCTCGGTCGAGATCGTCCCGTCGGGAATCGAGGAACGTTCCCCAGGGCTAACGGAACGCCCGGAGGAGTACGTCGCGAGCATAGCGGCGGACAAGGCCGACGCTGTGTCGGCCAACGGGCATTCGGGAACACTCGTGATTGGGGCGGACACGTCGGTCGTCCTGGACGAACGAATATTTGGCAAGCCGGAAAACGACATCGAGGCTCGGGTTATGTTGACGGCGTTAAGAGGGCGTTCGCATCGCGTCGTAACAGGGGTGACCGCCATGCACAATGACACTAGCGCGTCGTCGGTCACGAGCAGCGAAGTTACGGTGCGGGAGTACTCGGACGGCGAGATGGAGGCGTATATCGAGTCGGGCGAGCCGTTCGACAAGGCGGGCGGGTATGCCATACAGGACGAGTGGTTCGCGCCCGTGTCGGCGATTTCCGGCTGCTATCTCAATGTCGTAGGATTCCCGTTGTGTGAAGTTATTCGGCTGCTGTCGGACGTCGGGGTGGACGTGAGGCTGAAGCCGCAGTGGCGCCCGCCCGAGCGTTGCCCAACCGACTGTCCGGTACGAGTCGTTAGCGAGGCGACGTTCTCGTGAACATCCTGGGAATGGGCCCGCTCGAAGTCCTCGTGATCGCCTTGATTGCCTTTATCCTGCTGGGGCCGCAACGGATGGTGGATGCCGCCCGGCTGCTGGGGAAAGCTACGAAAGAGGTCCGCCGGATGACGGACGAGTTGCCGAAGATCGTGCTCGACGAGGAGCAGGACCAGCCGCCGCGGGCGTCGTCGACTCTGAACAATCAAGACACGGGCGAAGAGTCCGTGGAGACGGATGACGCCGAAGTGGCCGCCGATGGTCCGGTGGCTTTCCGTTCCGGCGGCAGCCGATCCGAAGGTGACAAGACTCAGCACACGCAGGGACAGGACACGTGAAGGACGAACAGGACGGGAATAGTCTGACCGTCGGCTCTCATCTCGACGAGCTGCGGAGTCGCGTTACGAAGGCGGTGCTGGCCGTCGTGCTGACGACGGCGGTGGCGTTTCTGTTCCATGAGCAGATCCTGCTAGTACTCATGCAGCCCGCGGAGGGGTTTGCGGAGATTCCCAACAGCAAACCTGTCTATACCCAGTTGACGGAGTTCATCGGCATCGCCTTCAAGGTCTCCCTGCTGGCTGGGCTATTCCTCTCGCTTCCATTCGTGCTCTTTCAGATCGTCATGTTCGTTGCGCCGGGTCTTACGCCGAAGGAACGCCGTTACCTATACGGACTGCTACCTGCGACGATTATTGCCTTTGCCGCAGGAGCGATCTTCGGGCATCAGGTCCTATTTCCCCCGGCGGTGCGGTTCCTGTTAAATTTCGGCAGCGACATCGCGACGCCGTTCATATCCATCGGCAGCTACATAAACCTCATGCTCACGCTCCTACTTTGGATGGGATTGGTGTTCGAGACGCCTATCGTGGCGTTCTTCCTTTCGAGGATCGGGGTGGTCACCGGCGACTGGCTGGCGAAGCAGCGAAAGTACGCTGTGATCGTGGCGTTCATCCTGGGCGCGATCATCACCCCGACCTTCGACCCGATCAACCAGACGATCGTGTCTGTTCCGATCATCGTGATGTACGAACTCGGCATCTGGCTGGCGAAGCTGGGCGGTCGCGGGCGAAAGAAGGCTGCGCAAGAACTGTCGGGGGCAGACACGAAAGGGTGAGAAAGTAGCAAGTACTGCGAAGGTAGCAGGGACGATAACCCAGTGACTGTAGTTGTGACGAGTACGTTTGCCCATCACTCCTGCGGGCTGATTTCTACGAATTACTTTCTGCGGAATTCCCTCGATGTGCTACAATGGCAGTCCAAGGCCCCGGACGATTCGGGGTCAACTTGTGACCTACAGATGGGACGGTTCTAACGATGGTGACCAAGGAACGCCTGAACATAACGCTTTCGGAGAGGCAGATTGTTGGCAAGAAGGTCCGGGCATTGCGTCGGGAGGGGTTCGTACCGGTCCACTACTACGGCAGAGGTGTCGAATCGCTTCTCCTTCAGGCAGCGGGATCCACGCTGCGGAAGGTCGTAAGCGAGGCCGGGGCCAACATTCCGGTAGAGGTGGTGGTCGAGGGGAGCGAAAAGAGAGACATTTGCTTCGTCCGCGAGGTTCAGTGGCACCCGGTTAACGGCTCCCTGCTTCACGTGGACTTCATGCACGTCGACTTGACCGAGCGAGTAACCGCCGAGGTGCCCGTTGTGCTCGAGGGGCAGTCCGAGGCCGTCCGCGAGCTCGGTGGAGTCCTTATCCAGCCGTTCCAGACGTTGCCCGTGGAGGCACTACCGCTTGACATGCCGAAGGACGTTGTCGTCGACATCACGTCTCTTCTGATGTTCGGAGACGCGGTGCGAGTTGGTGACATCGCGCTCCATGCGGACTTTACCATTCTGAGAGACGATGATGATCTCTTGGTGACCGTGCAGGAGCCGAGAGTCGAGGAAGAGGAAACCGTCGTTGACGAGGAACTCGAGGGTGAGGAACTCGCTGAAGGCGAGGAGGGCGTCGAGGGCGAGGAAGCCGACGATCAGCAGTCTGACGAGGGTTAGAGCATGGTCCATTCAGCGGACATCGTTACCCATCTGAACAGTGAACAGTTGGATGCCGGGCTCGACCACATTCGGCAGTCGCCTGCGGACAGCGGACAACTCCTGATGATCGTCCGCCGGCCGGACATCGACCAGCGTGAGGTGCTGGCGGATGGTGCTCTCGACGTCGACGTTGGTCTCGTCGGCGACACGTGGATGGATCGCGGAAGTGCGAGCACACCGGACGGCAGTTCGAACCCCGAGGCCCAGATCACCATCATCAACTCTCGCGCACTCGACCTCATGGCCCGGTCTGAAGACCGCTGGCAGCTTTCTGGCGATCAGCTCGTGGTCGACATGGACATCACCATGGAGAATCTACCCACTGGAACCCAATTGTCCATTGGGTCGGCGGTGGTAGAGATTTCCGAGAAGCCGCACACGGGCTGCGTGAAGTTCGCCGACCGGTTTGGCAATGACGCTCTCAGGTTTGTCAGCACCCCGCTGGGACGTGATTTGCGCCTGAGGGGCGTCAACACCCGCGTCGTGCAGTCGGGGACTATTCGTAAAGGCGACACCGTCGCAAAGGTCTGACGCAGCCCCCTCAGCCCACTCGCAGGTCCTCCAGGACCTCGTCGTTCAGCTTGATGCCCAGGCCCGGCCTGTCGGGCGGATGGACAACCCCCTTGTCGACCTGAAGCGGCTCCATGCACCACTTGTCATACATCGGGTCGGTTGACGCACGGTAGTATTCCACAGTCAGGCCGTTGGACACACCCGCCACCACGTGTACACCGATATCCTGATTACCGTGTGGTGAGATGGGCAGGTCGTGGGCCTCGGCAAGCGCGGCCACCTTCTTGATCTCGGTGATGCCGCCCATGATGAGCGGGTCAGGCTGCAGTATGGCGACGGACCGAGTCTCGATGAGGTCGCGGAACCCATAGCGGGTATACTCGTTCTCACCTGTGGATATCGGGATCGAGGTCGCCTGGGACACGAGCTTGTGGCCTTGGTAGTCGTCGGGGTTGACCGGCTCCTCAAACCAGAATACGTCGTACGGCTCCATTTTCTTGGCAATCTTGATTGCGTCGTAGTACCGATAGGCGGCGTTGGCGTCCACCATGAGGTCGATATCGGGGCCGATGGCCTCACGGACGACGCGCACGCGCTCCACGTCCTCGTTGATGGGAGCGCCTCCGATCTTCATCTTGACCGCCTTCGCGCCCATCGAGACGCTCTCTTCCATCTCCTTCGCGAGGTCTTCGAGCCCCTTGCCCTCCTCGTAGTAGCCTCCGGCGATGTATACCGGAACGGAGTCTGAGTACCCGCCGAGGAGCTTGTAAACGGGCATGTTGGCCGCCTTGCCCTTGACGTCCCACAGGGCATTGTCGATGGCGGAGATCACGCGGGTGGTGAGTCCTCGCCTGCCGATGAGCTTAGGCTGCCAGAGATCGTCCCAGATCTTCTCATTTGCGAGCGGGTCCTGTCCTTCGACCACTGGCGCGAACTGGTCGCCTATGGCCTGGAACACCTTGCCGTCGTCCGTCATCCCGCCACCCAGGCCAATGCCGGTGATCCCCTCGTCGGTAGCGATCTTGACGACGTTCAAACCGGCGTCGGAGTAGGTGTACATGCCATTCCGAATCGGCTTGTCGCGCTTCCAGCGATATATTTCCGTCCACATCTTCGTGATCTTCAAAGCGGGAACCCTCCTTCTCGAAGCGACGGGCATTGTAGCATAGGGCCCCGAGCGCGGGGTTACTGGTATACTTCCCCCGCCGATACGGATTGGCATTCAGGAGTGGAAATGGGGCATGAAATCGAGCTGAACGGAGTGACATATCGGCGGCCCAACAGGCCCGTCGTAGTCGTGTGCATAGACGGAGGCGATCCGGCGTACTTCGAGCGTGGGTTGAGCGACGGATTCCTGCCCAACATTCGCAGGTTTCGCGAGCATGGCTTCAGCGCGGTCGCGCACGGAGTGATGCCGAGCTATACGAATCCGAATAACATGTCGATCGTAACCGGCAGTCCGCAGTCGGTGCACGGCATATCGGGGAACTACTTTCTCGACCCCGATACGGGCGAGGAACACATGATGAACGATCCGGTGTTCCTCCGCTCGGAGACGCTGCTGGAAAAATTCTCCGCGGCAGGGGCGAGGGTAGTCGCGATCACTGCGAAGGACAAGCTGCGCCGTCTCCTGGGACGGGGGCTGGACTTTGAGAACGGCTGCATCAACTTCTCGTCGGAGAAGTCGGACACGTGCACCATGGAAGAGAACGGGATCGAAAACGTGCTCGATATGGTCGGCCTTCCGCTGCCGGACGTGTACTCGGCCGATCTCTCGACCTTCGTCCTCGAAGCGGGGATCAAGATACTCGAACGGGGCGGCGTCGACCTGATGTACCTGTCGCTGACAGACTACATCCAGCACAAGTATGGGCCGGGAACGCCAGAGATCAACGATCTCTACACCAGTCTCGACAGCGCATTCGGTCGACTTGCGGACGCCGGGGCGGTCGTGGCGGTCACGGCTGACCACGGCATGAGCGACAAGTCCCTGCCCGACGGCTCGCCCAACGTCGTCTACCTCATGGATGAACTGGACGCGCAGTTCGGCGAGAACACAACGCGCGTGGTACTCCCGATAACCGACCCTTACGTGAGGCACCACGGGGCGCTCGGCGGTTTCGCGCGGGTGTACTGCACCGAAGGGACGGGTGTGGATGATGTGCTGGGATTCGTCGGAGACCTGGACGGAATCGAAGCCGTTTACGACAAGGCCGCTGCCTGCAGCGAGTTCGACCTTCCGCCTGACCGTGAGGGCGATGTCGTCGTAGTCTCCAATGCCAACACCGCCATCGGCCGGTCGGAGGCCGAACATGACCTCTCCGAGCTTCAGGGATACCGCCTTCGCTCTCACGGTGGACTGGCCGAGCGGTACGTGCCGTTCATCCTGTCGGAGCCTCTAACGGATGACTATGCGCGTCGCTCGGCAGTTGGCACAATCAATAGCTATGAAATCTTCGACTATGCGATCAATGGCGTCTGAATCGGAAGACCTTTTTCGTATGGGGCCTCGCAGGGAGCTGTTTCGCGGTCCCGTAATCACCCTTGTCGAGCGAGAGTTCGAGGGGAGGGACTACAGGGTCGTCGAACACCCCGGCGCCAGCTGTGCGGTGCCCGTCACGCCGGAGGGCAAGATCGTCCTTATCCGGCAGTTTCGAGTCGCCATCGGGGAGTGGATCTGGGAGGTGCCCGCGGGTACGCTGGAACCGAACGAGTCCCCGGAAGAGTGCATGGCCCGCGAGGTCGTCGAAGAGATCGGCTGGGAGGCCGAGAGTCTCCAGTCGCTGGGGAGCATATTCACCAGCCCTGGGTTCAGCAGCCAGCGGGTGCACCTGTTCGCTGCGCGTCTCTCCAAGCACGTAGGCACGCAGCACGAGGATACCGAGAGAATCAACGTGCACGAACTGGACTGGGACGAAGTCCGGCGCATGATGGAGCGCAACGAGATACGGGACGGGAAGTCCCTCGTGGCTCTGTACCGATACGAGAGCCGGTTCGGGCGAGCACAATAGGGAGAACGTCTCGTATTTGATCGCGAAAGAAAGTCCTGGGCAGTAGGAGGCCGTTCATGCAGCGACCCTGGTTTCGAGAGACTGAACTGTTCACGTCGGGAACGGGGGGATACCACACGTACCGCATTCCCGCGCTGATTGTCACTGCGCAAGGTACCGTGCTCGCCCTCTGCGAAGGTCGAAAATACGCCCAGTACGACCATGGCAAGATCGACATCGTCATGAGGCGGAGTCACGACGGCGGTACGACGTGGTGTGAACCGCAGGTCGTCCACTCCGATGGAGACCACACCATCGGAAACGCGTGCATCGTCCAGGACCGGACGACCGAAAAGATATGGCTGCTGTTCTGTAAGGACAACGACACCGTACACGCAATGTACTCCGATGACGACGGGGCAACGTGGGGGGAGCCGAGGGACATCACGACAGACGTCAAGCCGGACAACTGGACGTGGTACGCGACAGGGCCCGGACACGGGATTAAGCTAAAGAGCGGGCGACTCGTCATACCGTGCGACCACAGCGAAGGGACGAGGCATCACTCGCCGTTCTACTTCTCCCACACGATTCACAGCGACGATCAGGGGGAGACCTGGACGGTTGGCGGGAGCTCGCCGGGCTCCACCGATGAGTGCCAGGTCGTCGAGCTTACGGACGGCAGGCTATACATGACCGTCCGCTCGGCCGACCGTTCGCTCACGACGCGGCTGGCCTGCTGGAGCGACGACGGCGGCGAGTCATGGTCGGAGCCGGAGCCGGTACAGGAACTCATCGACCCCATATGCGAGGCGAGCATCATCCGTCTGACCGGCGGGCCGAACGAACGAGACCGCATCATATTCTCCAACCCGGCAAGCGATCAGCGCGAGCGCATGACGGTGTGTCTGAGCTACGACGAGTGCAGGACGTGGGCGGTGTCGAAGACCCTCTACGTCGGCCCGTCCGCCTACTCCGACCTGGCCGTTGTGTCGGACATGACGGTGGGCTGCCTCTACGAGCGGGGGTCCGAGCGCTACTCCGAGAGCATCCGGTTCGCGCAGTTCAACATCGAGTGGCTGACGGGCGGATCAGACTCGCTGGAGTGAGGCGGTTGGCCGTTTCTTTAGCGAGAAATGCAATACTCCTAGGCCGAGGCAACGAGCCAATGGTTTGGTAGAGCAATTGCATAAGCCTCCCTCGTTGATGAGAGGGGCAGAAAGCGTCTGAGTTGGAGAGAGATGTCGAGGCAGCGTCTCCGCATTGACCTTGACCGCTCGTTTCAAGTTCGCAATAGAGGGATGTAGACATGGACGATCTCACCAGACTGATGCATTCGGCGCAGGCCGAGGCGTACGAGATAGCAGAGAGAACCGGGGATCTTCCCGAAAAGGTAGAGGTCAGCGCCAGATTTCATTTGGACGGCTCAGGAGGGATGATACTTGATCGGTCGTCACGTTCCGTTGGCCCCATCAAAATGACTTTCACCCTTGCCCCTCAGCAGACCCCCGCTGGTCTACAACTACTTCGCGACAGGCTGATGGCCCAAGCCATGAAAGGTCAGAAGAAGAACACACGGAAGCGGACCGTTAGCCTCGCCCTCTACCAACTCCAGCGGAGGAGATGCAACGGATGCGACGAAGAGTTGACTGTGTGGCAGCTCACTATCGACCATATCGTGCCGAAGTCACAAGGCGGAAGTGACGAGTTCGATAACCTCCAATTGCTTTGCTACCCCTGCAACTGGCTTAAGACGGATGACACTCAAGAGGATCTGCTCGACAGGCTTAGGGATTTAGGCGTCATACCTCCCTAAGAGACCTTCTTGCTCCCCCTACCGGCAGTCCTTTTACCGACTAGACTGGCGCTTTGCACTTCCTCCCTATAGCTTCGACAACCCACAAATGGTGTACGGGCAGGACAACGTGTGGTACACTGCTCCATGAAAAGACTTAGAGAAAGAAATAGGATCGCAAATTAGGAATGGGACTGGACACTAGCGTTAAGGAAGCGGTCGTCAAAGAGTATCGGACGAAGGACGGGGACACGGGATCGGCGGAAGTACAGATCGCACTCCTTACCACTCGCATCGTCAACCTTACCAGCCACCTGCGTGAACACATCCACGACGAGTCGACCCGACGGGGTCTGATGAAGCTCGTAGGACGAAGGCGGCGACTACTCAAGTACCTCAACAAAGAGGACGTTGGACGTTACCGTTCTATAGTCGCTAGGCTAGGTCTCCGGGGATAACTCCCTCAAGCACCCGCACTTCGGGTGCTTTTTCTTTGTTTGCCCTTGTAACTCAGAGGAGAGAACACGTTATGTCGAAATCGTTTGAAAAGCAGATAGGTGACCAATTATTCACCATAGAGACCGGAAAGCTCGCACAGCAGGCCAACGGCGCAGTCGTCGTCCGACAGGGCGATTCGATGGTGCTGGTAACGGCGACGATGTCGAAGCCGAGGGAGGGGATCGATTTCTTCCCGCTGACCATCGACTTTGAGGAGCGCCTGTACGCGCGAGGCCGCATTCGCGGAGGATTCCCCCGGCGGGAGGGACGACCCACGACGGACACCGTCCTCACCATGCGCCTCACGGACCGTCCGCTGAGGCCGCTGTTCCCGAAAGACTTCCGCAACGAAGTGCAGATCATCACCACCCCCCTTTCCGCAGACCTTGAGACCCCCCTCGACATCATGTCCATCGTTGGGGCGTCCACGGCTCTGTCGATCTCGGACATCCCGTTCAACGGCCCGATAGGAGTGACGCGAATCGGCTGTGTGGACGGAGAGTTCGTCATCAATCCGACCTACCAGCAGTCCGACGAAAGTACCCTCGACCTGATTGTCGCCGGATCGCGTGACGGCGTGCTGATGATGGAAGCAGGTGCCAGCGAGGTATCCGACGAAATGGTGCTAGAGGCCATCAAGCTCGCCCAGGATACGAACCTTCAGCTCATCGAGCTTCAGGACGAGATCATCGAGGCCGTGGCGAAGCCGAAGTCAGAGTATGTATCCCACGGCTACCCCAAAGACCTGGATGCCCTGGTCGACAGGGCGGTTGAGGGCAAGCTCACCGACGCCATGTCGCCCGAGGGCGGCAAGGCCGAAATGGCCGCTCGGCTCAGCGCGCTGAAGGACAGCGTCGTCGCCGAGATCGGCGAGGAGTACGACGGCAAGGACGTCTCCGAGGCGTTCGAGACCTTCGTGGAACAGGAGTTCCGACGGCGCATCATCGAGCTAGGCGAACGTCCCGACGGTCGTAACCTTACGGAGATCCGCCCGCTCCTCTCCGAGACGGGGATTTCCCCCCGCGCGCACGGTACCGGACTCTTCCAGCGTGGAGAGACCCAGGTGCTGGCATTCACCACGCTCGGACCGGTCGGCGACAAGCAGAAGATCGACAACCTCACACCCGTCGATCTAAAGCGGTTCATGCTGCACTATAACTTCCCGCCGTTCAGCACGGGCGAGACCGGCAGGATGTTTACCGGCAGGCGGGAGATCGGCCACGGGGCGCTTGCGGAACGCGCCATAGCCTCGGTGCTTCCCTCCGAAGAAGACTTCCCCTACGCGATCCGTGTGGTTGCCGAGTGCCTGAGCTCCAACGGCAGCACCTCCATGGCAAGCACGTGCGCGGGCATCCTCGCGCTGATGGACGCCGGAGTACCGATCACGAAGCCCGTGGCGGGCATCTCCGTCGGTCTCGTGACCGACGACAGCGGCCGCTTCGTAACCCTGACCGACATCCAGGGCATGGAAGACCACTTCGGAGACATGGACTTCAAGGTCGCCGGCACGGCGGACGGCATCACGGCGATTCAGCTCGATATCAAGGTGCAGAACATCGGCTTCGAGGTCATCGAGCAGACGCTGGCCCAGGCCAAGGAAGCCCGGCTGCAAGTCCTGGCGAAGATGGCCGAGGCCATTGACGCGCCTCGCGCAGAGGTTAGCCAGTACGCACCGCGCATGACTTCCGTCAAGATACCGGTCTCCAAGATAGGCGCAGTCATCGGCCCTGGCGGCAAGACCATTCGCGGCATCATCGAGGAGACGGGCGCACAGGTCGATGTCCAGGACGACGGCACGGTATTCGTCTCGTCCGTCGACGGCGATGCGTCCAAGCGGGCCGTCGAGATGATCGAGAACCTGACCAAGGAAGCCAAGATCGGCGACATCTACACCGGCAAGGTCGTCCGCATTATGGGATTTGGGGCGTTTATTCAGATACTCCCCGGACAGGACGGCATGGTCCACATCAGCGAGCTCTCCGACCACCGCGTGGAGTCGGTCGAGGACGAGATCGAGATGGGACAGGAGCTAACGGTGCAGGTGATCGACATCGACCCGCAGGGGAAGATATCGCTGTCCCGACGCTCACTCCTCTTGGACGAGGACATGGAGACGGTAGCCGCAAGGCGGCAGGGAGCCGGAGGCAACGGCAGGTCCGGCGGGGGAGGACGCGGAGGCCCTCGTGGCCGCGACGGGGGAAGACCCCCTCGGCGGGATGGTCCGGGCCGTGAGTATGGCGGAGACAGGCCTCCACGCCGGGACGATTCGCGTCGTGAGGGCGGTCCTGATCGACGAGGAGGCGGGCGAGACCGCCGATAGGCGCGCCGGATCGCGCAGGCCGTAGAATCCATCTATGACGACTGCGCCATAATCCAACAAGTACACACGTACAGGAAGAACCCATATCATCACTCCCACATTCGCGGGAGTGATGATATGCACTACAATGATCGCACCGCTCTATTGGGAGGCTTGCGATGAATGAGCAGATTCGAGTTTCCGTGCAGGGCGCGCTGGGGCGCATGGGTCAGGAAATCATCGCCACGCTCGCCAAAGAGCCCGACATGCTGCCGGTGGGCGGCATGGACAAGTTTGCGAAGGTCGACTCGCTTGCCATTCCGGGTGGCTCCGGCACGATCCCCATCTCGACCTCACTCGCAGACGTGATCGGCGACGCGGACGTCGTGGTCGACTTCACAAACGGAGAAGGAGCCGCCGACGCCATCGGTATCGTGCCTGCCAGCGGCAAGCACCTCGTGATCGGCTCAACCGGCATCCCGACGGACGCAATCGAGCGGGCCGAGAAGCTCGCCGCCGAGCACAACGTCGGCATCTTCATCGCCCCGAACTTCACCATCGGCGTGGCCGTTATGATGCACCTCGTCAGAGAGGCCGCGCGCTTCTTCGACTACGCCGACCTCATCGAGACGCATCACGAGGCAAAGATCGACGCTCCGTCCGGTACCGCTCTTGCCATCGCTGCCGCCGCTGCCGAGGCGAAGGGCGGCGCTTTCAACGCACCCGCAGCCGAGAAGGAGCTTATCGCCGGAACGCGCGGCGGCGACCACGAGGGAGTGGTCATCCACTCGGCGCGAATGCCGGGCAAGGTTGCACACCACGAGATGGTCTTCGGCCACGTCGGCCAGACGCTCTCCATCAAGCACGACTCGGTCAATCGCGAGAGCTTCATGCCCGGCGTCATGCTCGCCATCCGCGAGATCAGGAATCGTCCCGGCCTTACCATCGGTCTGGACAAGCTGATGGGGCTTTAGTCCCAAACGACCGAGGTCTCCACTCAAGCCCCGGACTCGCTTGACAGCCCATAGGCGCTTTGATAGCTTGCCGATGCTTTCGTCCCGGACGATTGGACGGAGCATCCCAATTTTCAGAACCCCCTTCGGGTGAGTGAGCTATGCAGCAGCGCAGGATACCCAATACCGACCTTGACGTATCGGTCGTTTGTCTCGGAACGATGACCTTCGGCACCCCGGTCGATCAGCAGGGCGTTAACAGCATCATTGACTGGTGCCTCGAGAACGGCCTCAACTTCATCGACACGGCGGACATGTACGAAGGCTACACCCGGTTCCTGGGTTCTCCCGGCGGCAAGTCGGAGGCGTTCATCGGGAACGCGCTCGTGGGTCGCAGGGACAAGGCAGTAATCACAACCAAGGTCGGCAATCCTGTCGGCGACGACTCCTACAGCGGTACGGGGCTCGGACGCGACCACATGCTCCACCAGATCGACGCCAGTCTCGAACGGCTCCGCACCGACTACGTCGACATCTACGAGATGCACCGTGATGATCCCGACACGCCGCTCGAAGAGTCGATCGCCACGATGGCGGGCCTGATAGATGCGGGCAAGGTCCGGCACTGGGGATTCTCGAACTTCGAGCCTGATGACATCCACCGGATGATCGCCCTCTGCGACGAGAACGGTTGGCCGCGGCCGGTCATCGCGCAGCCGCAGTTGAGCTGGCTCGTGCGCGATTCCGAAGAGACGTACATCCCAGCGTGCATCCGGTACGACATCGCAGTCACGCCCTACCGCACCCTGCAGGCCGGACTGCTTACGGGCAAGTATAAGCGTGGTCAGGAAGCGCCAGCGGGGAGTCGCGGCGACGAGTCGTCGTGGCTGGACGACCCGGACGACGAGCTTTGGGACAGGATCGAGGAGTTCGAGCGCGAGGCTGAGGCAGCATCTCTCACGCCGACGCAGTATGCCGTTAAGTGGCTTCTCGACCGGCCTGGCGTGACGAGCGTCATCGTCGGCTGCAAGCGTCCCGATCAGCTTGACCCGTTCGTGGATGTCTTTGCGTAATCTCGGCCTGATCAGCACCCAACCCTTCCAACACCAACGGAGCACTTCATGCCGTCAGCCGATATCGTGACCGGCAGTCATCTCATCGGTAAGACCCTCAGAGCAGCGGGGGTCTCGACCGTGTTCACTCTCGCGGGCGACCACAATCTGCCTCTTCTCGATGCCCTCGCGGACATGGACTTCCGCATCATCGACACCCGTCACGAGGCCGCGGCCGTCCACATGGCCGACGCATGGGCGAGAGTGACCGGTGAGCCGGGCGTCGTGACCTACACGACACCGGGATTCGCCAACGGCATCCCCGGCCTGAGCAGCGCCATGTACTCGGAGGCCCCGCTTCTCTCAATCTCCGGCTCGGCCCCGCTCAGCGAACTGGGACAGGGCGCCATGCAGGAGATCGACCAGATCGGAATGGCAAAGCCCGTCACCAAGAGCGCCGCTATGGTCACCGACGGTCGGAGCATTCCCGGCATGATCGCGGAGGCCTTGCGTACCGCCTATTCGGGCCGCCGCGGCCCTGTTCACGTCACGGTCCCCATCGACATCCAGGAACGGGAAGTGTCGCAGAGTGAGGTCAAGATCCCTCAGTTGCACGAGTACCGGCCTGATGCAATAACGTCCCCTACAGACGAGGAGGTCACTCAGGCCGTTGCCCTGCTAAAGTCGGCGGAGCGGCCGCTCATCATCGCGGGGAGCGCGGCGTCGTACTCCGGGAGCGGGCAGACCCTCCAGAGGTTCATCGAAACGACTCGCATCCCACTGATGACCGAGTCTTCCGCTCGCGGGCTGGTGTCGGACGAGCACCGTTACAGCATGGGCTTCTACGATAACGGCCTTAACCGGGCGGCTCGCAAGCTGCGCGAGGCCGACGTTATCCTGCTGCTCGGCATGAAGCAGGACATCATCATCGGCTATACCCGCCCTCCCACCGTCTCGCCCGATGCCAAGATCGTTCAAGTAGACCCCTCGCCGAGAGAGATCGGGCGCAACCGCGAGGTCGCGGTCGGGATCGTCGGGGATGTCCAGGACGTGACCGCACGGCTAACCGCAGAGGCCGCCAAGCATACATGGCGCGACCTCCCCTGGCTCGACGAGCTCCGTGAGGCTAGGGCTGAGCAGGTTGCCGAGATGGAGGTGCTGGCCCAGCCTTCCGTCCCAATTCACGCCCTCCACGTCCACAAGACTCTCCTCTCCCTGATCGACGGTGGCGATTTCCTCGTCTTCGACGGTGGCGACTTCTGCCACTGGGGGCGTGCGTACCTTCCCGCGAGGACGCCGCGAACGTGGTCGTACTTCTCCGGGCTGGGGATGCTGGGGACCGCCATATCCACCGCGATGGCGGCCAAACTCGCGCATCCGGACAGGAGGGCCATCGTGATCTCAGGAGACGGTGCGTTCGGCTTCAACGCGCTGGAGTACGACACCGCCGTTCGGCACGGCATCGCTATCACGACCGTGCTCGGCAACGACGCGTCGTGGGGCATCGACCGGCAGATACAGTTGCAGGTCTACGGCAACCCCGTGGCAACCGACCTCCTGCCCGTGCGTTACGACCACCTCGTCGAGTCCCTCGGCGGTGAGGGGCTGTACGTCCAGGACCCCGCCGATCTCCCCGACGCTCTCGACCGCGCCGTGAACTGTGGCCGTCCCTCCCTCGTCAACATCGAGGTGCAGCGCGCCATCAGCCCCAGGGGTCAGGCGGCAGTCGACCGCTGGAAAAGCGCGGTGCCCCAGCCGTTTTAGGCTAACGATTTCTTCACGATCGTCGGAACTTCGACCAACGCTTTGGTGAAGAGCCCTGTATAATACCGGCCAATCCTGAGCTAGGTATTCATAAATTCTTCACATGTTAGCAAAAACGCTGACCTGCGCCGTTGTCGGACTCGATGGGTATATCGTTGAAGTCGAGGTGGACATTTCGCCAGGGCTCCCGGCGTTCCACGTCGTGGGACTGCCCGACACGGCGGTTCAGGAGGCGCGTGAGAGAGTCCGCGCGGCCATTCGAAACTCCGGCTGCGAGTTTCCCATGCGACGCATCGCCGCCAGTCTGGCTCCCGCAGACCTACGAAAGGCGGGGCCGTCCTACGACCTGCCAATAGCCCTGGCTGTTCTCAAGGGGTCGGGGCAGCTCTCCGGCACCCCAGCGCTGACCATGTTCCTCGGCGAACTGGCGCTGGACGGTCAGCTCCGGCACACCAATGGAATCCTGTCGATGACCGCCGTCGCCAAGGAGGAAGGGTTCCAGCGAGTCTTCGTCCCGGAGGCTAACGCCCCCGAAGCCGCACTCGTGGACGGAATGGAGGTCATTCCCGTCCGCACCTTGGCGCAGGCGGTGGCCCACCTTCGCGGCGAAGAGCAGATACTGCCATGGTCGCGGCGAGTGGCCCCGGTCGACGGTCACGCATTCGACGTAGAAGAGTCCGCGACCAATGGCGCCGGGGCGCCGGGTGGGGCTGACCTCGCCGACATACGCGGGCAGGAACACGCCAAGCGCGCTCTGGAGGTCGCTGCGGCCGGAGGGCACAACCTGCTCATGAGTGGTCCCCCCGGAAGCGGCAAGACCCTCCTCGCTCGGTCGATGCCGTCCATCATGCCGGCGCTCACAAACAACGAAGCCTTGGAAGTGACCAAGATCTACAGCGTTTCCGGTCTGCTGCCCTCGTCCTCGCCCCTTATCAGCTACCGGCCCTTCCGGTCGCCCCACTACACGATATCCAACGCTGGTCTCGTGGGCGGCGGTTCCATTCCCAAGCCGGGTGAGATCACCCTCAGCCACCGGGGAGTCCTCTTCCTCGACGAGCTGCCGGAGTTCGGGCACACTGTGCTCGAGGTGCTGCGTCAGCCCATCGAGGACAAGATCGTGACGATAAGCCGAGCGAAGGGCAGCATCACGTACCCGGCGAGCTTCATCCTCGTGGGAGCTATGAACCCGTGTCCGTGCGGCTACTACGCCGATCCGACGAAGGAGTGCATATGCAGCGCCTCGCAGGTCAGCCGGTACAAAGGGCGGATCAGTGGTCCGCTCCTCGACCGCATCGACGTGTTTGTCGAGGTGCCGCGCATAGAGTACGATAAGCTCGTCGCGCCGCCGAACACGGAAACATCCCGGCAGGTGAGCGAACGTATCAAGTCGGCGAGAGACGCACAGCGGAGGCGCTTCGAGGGTACGAGCCTGATTACAAACTCCGAGATGGGGCCGGTCGAGGTGTGGGAGTACTGCCAGCTTGACGAGGCCGCGCAGTCGCTGATGCGGTCGGCGATGAAGCACATGCACCTCTCGGCCCGGGGGTTCCATCGTGTCCAGAAGCTCGCCCGCACGATTGCCGACCTCAGCGGCTCTGACGAAATCGATATCGCGCACCTGGCCGAGGCGCTCCAGTACCGGCCTACGAACTGGACATAGCACATAGCGGACGCACACCGATCCGCAAGACGTGAAAGCGAGGTGAGGGAGATGTCGCTTCCCAACGTCATAGCCGCCGCCGTTCTGATTGCCGCCCTGACCATCGCCTGCGGTAGCGCCGAGGAGACGCCCACCCGCGAAGAACCGGCCCCCACCGCACGGTCAACGGCCCCCGTCGCTCCATCGCAACCCGAGGCCACCGCACAACCTACGGACTCTGCTGCGACCGAGGCCGCCGAGGAGGAGAACCAGGGGCCGCAGCCTCCGCCGAAGGACGAGCTCATCAAGTTCGCCAACTGGGACGACAATTCCGTCAAGCTGGTGAACTGGGTCGCGGCGTACATCATCGCCCACGGGCTCGACCGCCCGATCCGCGTCATCGACGTGGAGGACGGCGCGTACCAGGAACCCCTGCTCGCAAACGACGTGGACATCGTCATCGCGGCGGACGGCGACTGGGCCAAGGAGCAGTCGGGAGCCGGGAAGCTCTTCCGGCTCGCCAACCCGTCGCCGGTGGACGCCACGCTTGCGGTGGTCATCCATCCCAGCATGAACCAGCGTGCGCCGGACGTGGTACGGCTGCTGGAAACCATGACCATCGAGGCGGAGCTGCTGACCAAGCAGGCCGCCATGATCCGGGGCGGGAGGATCGGCTTGAAGGAAAACGTCGTCGGCCTGAACCTCCTCAAGCGGGAGTACGCCTTGTGGATGGACTGGGTCAGCGAGAACGTCGCTACGCTGGTCAACCAGGCCATCGAGGACGGCAAGATCGGCCACTGCCGCCAGTTCATCAACTACGCGCCCGACCGCATGGGCAACGAAGGCTCACGCTACTGCAAGGACGACCCCACCAAGACCTCAGGCAACACCTAGAGAGGCCCCAATGACCAACGACCCCGGCGACCGATTCACCCTCATCACGGCGGACCGCCTCATCGACGGCGACGGCGCGCCCCCCATCGAACGCGGCGCCGTCCTCATCAAGGGGGACGCCATCGTCGCCGTTGGGCCCCGCGACCCCGTCGTGCCCCCCGAGGGAGCCCCCGTCGACGCGCACGACTACCCCCACGCGACCGTCCTCCCCGGCCTCATCGACTCCCACGTCCACCTCATCGGCATCGGCGACGGGCGCAAGGGGGACGACCTCGTCACCCTGCCGGACGAGATACTCACCGTCCAGGCCGCCGAGAACGCCCGCCTACACCTCCACTCAGGCGTCACCACCGTCCGCGACTGCGGAGCGAAGAATCGCACCACCTTCCTCCTCCGGCAGGCCATGGACATGGGCATCGCCACCGGCCCCCGGCTCCTCCTCTCCGGCAGGCCCATGGCCATCGTCGGCGGACACCTCAGCTACTTCGGCATCGAGGCGACCGGCGTCGACCAGTGCCGCGCAGCCGTCCGTCAGCTCATCAAGGAAGGCGCCGACTTCATCAAGATCACCGCCACCGGCGGCAGCACCGCCACCTCGCACCCCAACCTCCCCTCCTTTAACGTCGACGAGCTCACCGCCATCATCGAGGAGGCCCACAAGTTCGGCAAGCACGCCGCCGCGCACTGCGCATCCTCGCAGGGCATGGTCAACGCCCTCGACGCCGGCATCGACACCATCATCCACGCCTACTTCAAGGAGCCCGACGGCTCGTTCCTCTACCGCCCCGAATTGGCGGACCGCATCGCCGAGCAGGGCGTCTTCGTCAACCCCACCATGCACCAGGGGCGCAACCGCCTCTGGCGGCTGGAGGAGAAGGCCCGCACCGACGGCCTCACGCCGCAGGAGCAGGCCGACCTCGACGACGGCAACCGACTCCAGGAGATCCGCTACGACCAGGTCGCCCGCATGGTCGACGCCGGCGTCAGGCTCACCGCGGGGTCCGACGCCGCATGGTCGTTCCTCCCCATGGGCACCTTCCAGGACGAGGTGCAGGCCCACACCGAGGCCGGACTCTCACCGCTCCAGGCCGTCGTTTCCGCCACCGGCGACGCCGCGAAGTCCTGCTGGGTCGACGACTCCCTCGGCACCCTTCAACCCGGCAAGCTGGCCGACCTCCTCGTCGTCCACGGCGACCCCTCCGACGACATCGCCGCCCTCTCCAACGTCCTCGACGTCTTCAAGGACGGCGCCCGCATCGACCGGGGCGACCTGGTCTAGACTCGAAGGGTGTTTCATGGTTCGACAAGCTAACCACGAACGTATTAAGCTCACAAGGCGAGTGAGGCTATTGGGAAGCTGAGGTCAGCCGTTGGGATTCTACGTCTACATCCTGAAATGTGCGGATGGCTCCTACTATACTGGCCATACCGACAACCTTGAGGCTGGACTTGCCGCCCACCGGACCGGCAGTCTTCGAAACTACACCACCGGTGAAGCTCGTATTCGCTGAACAGCCCCCCACTTGACACACCAGAACATTCGTGCCACAATGAATACATCCGACCAATACAGTCAACCGGAATACCTCCGCTCCCATCAAAGAGCGAAAGAGGCCGAATGTCCCAAAATGTCCCGAAATGTCCCTCAAATTCTAAGGCCATAGTACCGTTTCAATCTGAATGTGACAGTCGAATCGAG
>JAPOPA010000179.1 GCA_026713145.1 Chloroflexota bacterium | reverse complement strand
GCTAAGGGACTAGGAGATCATCCGCATCGCCCACGAGATCGGGAAACGCGGCCTCTCGGGGCTGTCCTTCATCTGCATCCCGCCGGGGTCTGCGGTGACCTACCGGGTGGTCGTCTACGTGATCATGTACATGCTGGCCGGACTGGCAATGCGAAAGCTGGGGTGAGGGGCTCCGTTGTTCATTCAGTCATGCCGTCACTATAATGGGGTCGTGCTGAGTAATCACGACCGTGTGCTCGAAGTGCGCGGAAGGCGCGCCGTCCACGGTCTTGATGGTCCAACCGTCATCTTCCGTTACCGACTCACCTGCCCCGCCGGAGATTACCGGCTCTATGGCGATGACGAGACCCGAATGAAGCTGGCGATTGTCCCATGGGTCATAGTAGTTGGGCACGAACGGCTCTTCGTGAACCGTTCTGCCGACGCCATGCCCTCCAAGCTCCGGCATCACGTTGAATCCCTGGCGTTCGACGGCGGTCTGAATGGATCGCCCGATCCCATTGATCGGTCGGTTTGCACGGGCGGGTCTGAGGGCGTTGAGCAACGCTGACCGAGCGCATCTTGCCAATCTGCGCTTCCGTGAGGACACTCGGCCGACGTCTACGGTTATGGCGGCGTCGGCAAAATACCCGTTTAGTTCTGCGACGACGTCAAGTTTCACCAAGTCCCCGTCTCGGATAGTTTTCGTCTGTTGGGGAATGCCGTGAACAGCCTCTTCGTTGATGCTGATGCAGGCAACCCCGGGGAATCCATAGATGAGTTGAGGCCCCGAACGCGCTCCGTTCCTGTCAAAGACAGCAGCGCAAAGGTCATCGATATCCTGGGTGGTCATTCCCGGCTTGACAGCTTGCTTCATGGTGTCGAGGGCCGACTTCACCACCTTGCCTACCCTCAAGATGCCTTCAAGTTCGTCGCTGTTGCTTATGGTCAATTTATCTTCACTATGGGTATCCACTAAATGCGGAATATGTCTCTGCGAGTAGGTTGCCCTCTGCGCTCATAGTATGTTCCTTCTCCGAACGTGTCAAAGTTGCGGCTTGCCTCTTCAAGGCCGTACTATGGCTAGGAAGGTCTTTATTCAGATTGAGTATATGAAATCGGTGTCCATTCCAATTCGCCTTTTCGGTGTTCCTGCAATGAGTTTCCTCCAATCGCTTAAGCTGTGGGGATCGTTGATGGCTTTGGCATTCGTCGCTCTTGTGCCGTGGGGAGTGGTTGAGGCCCAGGAGCAGGAACAGCCGGTCGAGATATTCGATGCCACGCAGGGCAGCTATCATCTCGTGGTTCGCGTGCTGCCAAGGGTACCGGCGGTTGGGCCCATCAACTTCACGGTGATTCCGACTGCCGCGAGTGACGGGGCACCTGTGCGAGATGCGGATATCACGTTGGTGTCCCATAACGTAGAAGATGAGCCCATCTATGAAGTGAAGGCCCTAAATACGCCTATCAATGAAGGAGAGTATGTTGGAAACCTTGTGATCAAGGCTTCTGGGGCATGGAGCATTCACGTCGAGATTGAGACTGAGGACCTCGGTACCGAGGTGTTTGTTGCTCGAATTTCGGTCGCTCCCGCGGCAGTCGGCAGCACTCCGGAAGCAGGGTGGATGATGCTGTTGGTGATGGTGGCCTTCGTGGCGGGCGGGGGATTCCTATGGCTGAGTTCCAGGAGGGCGTTGGCTCGCCGCGCCGCGTCTGAGCCTAAGGCTTGATGCCCTTCTTCCATCGCGATCGGAACGGCGACGACGATATCGCCGGGAAGCTCCGGTGTCGCGTCCAGCCAGACAGGGGAGGGGGCAGCAGGCGCAGTCGTCCGTTTCTGGCAAAGGGCAGTTGGACGAGTCGTCCGATCAGGTTGGCGAGGCGCATCATCGACGGGCCTCCGACCGAAACTTGCCATGCTTTCATTGCGAATTTTTCAATCGGTGACGATTTCTTCCTACTTGAGTCGGTATTGCCCTCGGTAACTTCGCTGCGCAGGTACAGGAGCATCCGCGGCAGATCGATCTTGATGGGGCATGCCTCCTTGCACGCGCCGCACAGGCTTGAGGCATAGGGGAGGTCCTTGGCGTTGGGAACGTCGGTAAGAACGGGAGAGACCACCGCGCCTATTGGGCCGGAGTAGACCCAGCCGTATGAATGGCCGCCAACCTTGCGGTAGACGGGGCAGGCGTTCAGACACGCGCCGCACCTGATGCAGTACAGGGCCTCGCGCAGGTGGGGGTCGGCTAGGAGCTTGGAGCGTCCGTTGTCGACGATGACCAGGTGGAACTCTTCGGGACCGTCTTCCTCGATTTCGCTCCTCGGTCCCGTCACCATTGTGACGTAACTCGAAATGCGCTGGCCGGTCGCCGACCGGATGAGAAGACGCAGAAACGTCCCCATGTCCTCCATCGAAGGGACGATCTTCTCCATGCCCATGATGGCCACGTGAGTCTTGGGCATCGAGGTCGACATCCTGCCGTTGCCCTCATTGGTCACCAGGACGAGTGTCCCCGTCTCGGCGACCAGGAAATTCGCGCCCGTAATGCCCATGTCGGCCTGTATGAATTTCTCACGTAGTTCGTTTCGGGCGGCGCTTGCCAGTTCTTCCACTCCGGCATGGGGATCGACCCCCAGGTTCTCGTGGAACAGTTCATTCACGTCCGACTTGGACATGTGAATCGCCGGTACGATGATGTGGTACGGCGTCTGGCCCGCGAGCTGGACGAGGTACTCGCCGAGATCGGTCTCGACGGCCTCGATCTCCTGCTTGGCGAGGTGGCGGTTGAGGTCCATCTCCTCAGAGAGCATGGACTTGCCCTTGATGACGGAGCGGACTTCCTTTTGTTTGGCGAGGTCCAGGATATATTTGGTGGCGGCCTCCGAGTTCTTAGCGAAGAAGACTTTGCCGCCCGCATTCTCGACGTTCTCAGCGGCCATTTCCAGGTAGTGGTCGATGTTCTCGATGGTGTGGGCCTTGACCCGCCGAGCGCGGTCCCGCAAATCCTCCCAGTTTTGAGTGGCGGCCGCCTGCTGGAGACGTCCCTGGTTGAAGCCGCTGTAGAGTGCCTTGAGGTGCTCTTGAATGGCGTCGTTGCCAAGGGTATCGGCGGCGAGGGTCTTAAACTCTTTGGTGCGTATCTCGGCCATGTTGGGCTAAACTGCTCCCTTGTCTAGCATCTCGGCGAGGTGCATCGGGCGAACGGGAATGTCCTGCTTTTCGAGTCCGCCGCCGATGTGCATGAGACAGGTGATGTCGCAGGCAACGACGGCATCCGCACCGGAGGCGCGGATATGCGTAATCTTCTCATCGAGCATCGCGCCTGAGATGTCGGCGTACTTGACGGCAAACGTTCCTCCGAAGCCGCAGCACACCTCCGACTGCTCCATCTCGTTTAGGTCGACGCCGGGAGTCCCGTTGATGAGCTTCCGTGCTTGGGTAGTCGCTCCCAATTCGCGCCTTAGATGGCAGGCCTCGTGGTAGGTGACGCGAGACGGTGTACCTGACTGTTCAGATTCCGACGCGTCATTCACGCCTAGGACGTCGACCAGGAATTCCGAGAGCTCAAACACGTGGCTTCCGACTTCTGCGGCTCTCTCGAGCAGTGTGGGGTCATCGTGAAAGAGTTCTTTGTAGAAGACGCGCACCATGCTCGCGCACGAGCCGGACGGCATCACGACGTATTCGACTCCCTCGTACATATCGAGGAATCTCTCCGCCAGTGGCCTGGCTTCCTTCCAGTAGCCGGAATTGAAGGCGGGCTGGCCGCAGCATGTTTGGTCGGAATTGAATTCCACGTCCACGCCGTGGCGACGCAGAACGCGAATGGTACTTTCTCCGACCTCGGGGAAGAACTGGTCTACGACGCAGGTAACAAAGAGGGAGACGTTCTTGGGGTCGGGCTGGCTCACCGGGAAACTTGCCTCAATGGGCGAATCGCCCGCTAAACGAGGTCTTTCAGAATGAATCCCAAAATCCAGGCCAGCATGAGGACGGGCCCCGCTGCCACGAGGTTGCCCTCCGTTCCTTCCATGGCGTCGCGGTGGAGCGCCAGATAGATGAGATAGCCGATGAGGCCCGCGACGAGGAGCCACGACGATATGGTGGTAACGCCAAGGGCAAACCCGATGGCGACGCCCGCGATGGCCCACGGCAACGGTGAGTCGATGATGCGAAGAATCAAGGCTGGAGTCCTTTCACCGGAAAAGGATACTCTTCTCTTATTGTGACCGCAATCCTCCGTGAGTCCCTTTTGGGGTGCCCAATAGGTCGTCGGGTCCGTTCGTGGTGAGCTTGTCGAACCATGAAATATCCTTCGACAGGCATTCAACTAACAGCGGGAACCCCCCTCTCTGTATCTCTCCCACGACGGAGAAGAGATTGTTGGTGAATCTTCGGCAGTATCTGACGCGCCGGTACAGCCCCTCAGGCGGGGCGAAACGATGTCAGGGTGAATATGACCTCTTACAGATCGCCAAACGGGCGCTGGCGTTCGATCTCATAGAGCAGGATGGCGGCGGCGGACGCGACGTTCAGCGAGGACACCGAGCACTGCATCGGGATTCTGACCATGGCATCGCAGACCTTGGCGTAGTTCATGCTCAGGCCCTGGGTCTCGTTGCCGATGACGGGGGCGGGGGGACGCTCGAACTCCTGGGGTCGGATATCGTGGGAGCCGTGCGCTGAACTGCCGACGAGCCGAAAGGACGGGCGTTGCTTTCGTATCCCATCCGCCCAGTTCCTCACCTCCCTGTGCGAAGGGAGTCGAACGACCGGCAGGCTGAATAGCGAACTCATACTGGCACGCACCGTCTGCGGGTCGTACAGGTCGACGGCGTGTCCGGTGATGATGAGGCCGGCTGCGCCGAACGCCTCGCACGTTCGGATTATCGCGCCGAGGTTGCCGTGGTCGGAAGGACGGTCGAATACCAAGACCACAGAGTCCTCTTTGACGGGCATCCTCGAGAGGTTCTCCGGGGGCATCTCGATGAGGGCGATGAGTTCAGACGACTTTTCCTGTTTCCTCGACCAGCGGAGGGAATCGAACAGGCGGGTTGGAAGCTCGAAGTGTCGACGAGCCGTCGAGCGATCCAGCACTTTCCGCGCGAAGCTCGACAACTCGGTGTCACCTGCGTAGTACAGGGCGTCAATTTCCCATCCGTGAGTTACCGCCTGTCGGATGGTCGGAACGCCCTCGACGAAGAACTTGCGGTGCTCCTGGCGTTTTGCGCGGCTGCGGCCGAGGGCCACTGCGTGCTCAAACGCATTGGTGTTTTCCGAACGGAGCTTTATGACGTTTGGGGCCATGCCACGTTTAAGTATAGTATCGAGCGCCTAGTAAGTTGCAGATGTCCTGGAGGGTATCCAATTGGTCAGTCGGAACCGGCCGTGTAGAGCTTGCCGAACCACGGGCGACGCTCGACCCTTCGACAGGATCAGGGTGACCGGGGTTGCTCTTGGAGACTACCACAGTTACCTGCTCTTCCACTGCACAATTCAACGCCTAATTTCCCGGGACGGTGGGCGTGGTACCATGAATCTGAGGGCGCTATCAGGTCGTTACGGTATTGTCACATTTTGGTTAGCGTCCGGTAAGAATGCGCCGGTATCGTTAGAAGCAACTTGGGTAGGCAGACATACTGAAAGAGGCGATACACTAAGGGAGGTCAGTCACCTATGAGCACCGAAGTTTCGACCGAGCAGACCAACATCTTGAAAGCGTACCTGCTGCCGGCACTTGCGGTGATAGTGCCGCTGGTCATCGCTTTCGGCGGGGCCATCATTACCGGTACTGGCACGACCGCCGTTGTCGACAATGCGCTCAAGGTATCCGGCGGCGCGAGCCAGCAGCTTGAAGATCTGAGCGGTCTCCTACCCCTCGGATTCGCATTCGGCGCCGGCCTCGTGGCTAGCGTCAACCCTTGTGGATTCGCCATGCTTCCCGCATACCTTGCGCTATACATGGGCTCCACGACGGAGACCGAGCAGCAGGCCAACGTCTTCGCAAGGCTCGGCAAGGCATTGCTGATAGGAGCCCTCGTTACGCTTGGCTTCATCGTCCTGTTCGGCATCGCGGGCCTCATCATCGGCGGCGGCGCGCGACAGGTCATCGATGTGATCCCTTGGGTCGGCCTGACCATCGGCATTGTCCTCACCATCGTCGGTGGCTGGCTCCTCGGCGGTGGAAAGATCTACACCGCGATTGCGCAGCAGGCATCCACAAAGTTCGGTGACCCCAGCAATGTCGGCGTCAAGGGTTACTTCCTGTTTGGTCTGAGCTATGGGACGGCGTCGCTAAGCTGCACCCTCCCCATCTTCATCGCCGTGCTCGGAATCGGCGTCGCCACGAACACGCTTGTCGACTCGCTCATCTCATTCTTGCTCTTCGGACTGGGCATGGGGACCGTCATCCTTATACTGACCATTGCCATGGCGCTGTTCAAGGGAGCGCTGGTTGGGGCCCTCCGCAAGATTCTCCCGTATACCCAGCCTGTCAGTGCCGTCTTCATGATCCTGGCCGGGGCGTACATCGTCTTCTACTGGCTCACCGAAGGGGAATTGCTCGACAAGATCATGTAGTCGTCGCGTCCGCATAGCCGGGCAGATAATCGGCGCGTCCAGAGTCTCGTTTAGGGACATCGGGCGCGCCGTCTGTGTATCTAAAGGCCTTTGGCCAATTCAAAGCCCGTTCGTGGTGAGCCTGTTGAAGCATCAACGGCTTTGTCGCCCATCTACAGGCCCTAGGTGAGCGGAGTGCACTGGGACTCCTTTGCACTTGGGGCGTGCCCTTAGCGCCGCCATGCGCCTCGATTCCTTTACACCCCTTCACCACCGTAGCTATAATCGGGTGCTGTGCCTTCCGCGCGGGCGTGAAGCCGTGGGAAGGCAATGTTCGGAACAAGGAACGCATCGTGGCGGTCGTCCCGATACTGGAATATCCACACAGCATCCTGAGGCAGAGGGCGAAGAGCGTGGCATCGATCGACAAGACCGTCTTTCGCCTCGCCGACGACCTTATGGATACCCTCGTCGACTCGGGCGGCGTTGGACTTGCCGCGAACCAAATCGGCTCGCTCAGGCGCTTGATCGCTCTCAAGATGCCGGAGGACGAGGAGCCGAGCGTCTACATCAACCCTCGAATCGTCCGCCGGGAGGGCGTGCGTGAAGTATCGGAAGGGTGCCTGAGCTTCCCGGACCACTACGGAATCGTCCAGCGGTCGATGTGGGTCAGCGTCACGGGCCTGGACCGCAAGACGAACATGTTTCGCATATGCGCCGACGGACTCCTCGCCCAGGCATTCGAGCATGAGACCGACCACCTGGATGGCATCCTCTTTATCGACCATCTCCTCAGCCATCAGCACCTTTATGAGTACCCCGACGAGGAAGCCGATTCTGAGCACGAACCGAGCGATGAGCGCCTGGTGGACGCCGTCCAATGACTCGCAAAGTGGCGACCGACATCGCAACCTTCGTCGACAGTTCCTTGCTCCATCCCGATGTCTACGACGTGCGTCGGTTCTTCGTGTCGCGTGGACTCCGCGCCTACCTGGTCGGCGGTGCGGTGCGTGACGCTCTGCTGGGGAGCAAGACCGACGACCTGGATGTTGCGGTAGAGACGACCGGTCCCAGTCTGCATAGATTCGCACGAGACCTGGCCGATGCCCTTGAGGGGAGGTATGTGCTCCTCCACCAGGAAATGGGGGCTGCACGCGTCATTCTTTCTGAAGGACCGACCATCGACCTCATCGCGGCTCCGGACGGCATGCCGCGCGATTTGGCGCGACGAGACTTTACCATTAACGCGATGGCTGTGTCGCTAGATGCGTTGGATCCCACTGAACGTCAAGTAGAGGTCATCGACCTCCACGAAGGCCGCACCGACCTTGCCGCTATAGTACTGCGCATGGTGTCCCCGGAGGCGTTCGACGACGATCCAGTCAGGTTAATTCGAGCACCGAGATTCACCGCGCAGCTTGGTTTGAGCGTTAGCGAAGAGACTCGGGACGTAATACGGAAGAAAGCCAGGACGCTGGAGCTCTCCTCGCCCGAAAGGGTGCGTGACGAGTTACTAAAGATACTTGCCGCGCCGGGCGCGATGGAGTCGATCAGGGCTTTGGACGATCTTGGGTTGCTCTCAGTGGTTTTCCCTGAACTGGACGAGGCCCGGGAAGTGTCACAGCCGAAGGAACACTATTGGGACGTGTTCAACCATTGCATCGAGACGGTTGGCAGGGTTGAGGCCATTTTGGGCCCCCGCCGCAATGGGAATGACTGGGCTCTAGGCCTCGTTCCCACTTTCCCTGACATGGACTCGTACTTCGAGGAGCACATAAGTGACGGACATAGCCGTTCGACTCTGGTAAGATTGACGGGGCTGGTTCACGACATCGCGAAGCCGGCAACGAAAACCAGGGAAGAAAACGGGAGGATTCGGTTCTTAGGTCACCACAAGGTGGGCGCGGAGGTTGTTGACGAAATTCTCGGCAGGCTTCGCTTTGGAACTCGCGGCAGACAGTTTGTTTCAGGTCTCGTACGTCACCATCTTCGGCCCAAACAGATGGCGGAACCGGGGGCGAT
>JAPOPA010000108.1 GCA_026713145.1 Chloroflexota bacterium | reverse complement strand
TACGGGACAAGATTGCAATAGTCACAGGCGCGGGATCCGTCGGACCCGGCATCGGCAACGGCAAGGCCGCGGCGGTGCTCTTCGCACGGGAGGGCGCGAGCGTCATGCTCGTCGACTACAACCTCGAAGCCGCCGAGGAGACCAAGCGCCTTATAGAAGGCGAAGGCGGAACTTGCTTCACCTCCCAGGCCGACGTGAGCAGCGCCGCGGACTGCAACCGCATCGCCCGAGAATGCGTCAGCGAGTACGGTCGCATCGACGTACTCCACAACAATGTCGGTATCGAGATCCCCGGCGGCATCCTCGAAGTCACCGAAGACGACTGGGACCGCACCCTCGACGTCAACCTCAAGAGCATCTTCCTCATGTGCCGGGCGGTCGTGCCCTCAATGATCGAACAGGGAGGCGGGTCCATTGTCAACATCTCCTCCATCAACGGCATCCGCACCCTCCCCGCCCTGTCCGGGCCCTACGGCGCGTCCAAACTCGGCATGGTCGCCCTCACCCGCGAGATCGCCATCGAGTTCGCAGGTCAGGGCATCCGTTGCAACGCGGTCCTGCCCGGAATGATGCGCACTCCCTTCGTCGAAGCGTCCCTGACGCAGGCATGGGGCGGCGATGTCGAAGAGATGATGCAAGCTCGAGACGCGATGATCCCCATCGGCAAGCAGGGTGAGTCCTGGGACGTCGCCCACGCCGCCCTCTTCCTCGCCTCCGACGACGCCAAGTACGTCACCGGTGCAAGCTTGGTGGTCGACGGCGGCCTAACCGGAGGCGTCCGCACCGCCTCGTAACCGGCTTACCCCTTCCTTTCTCCCTCCGCCGAGGCACAAGATACAGCCCATCCTCCGGTCTCTCCCCCGCCGGGGGAGAGATAAAGAGAGGGGGACATCCACAGACCCACACATCTCAAACGAAAGGAAAAACAACCATGCGACTTCTCATGATCGGCTGCGAGTACGCGGGCAAGCATACGCTCGGCGTTGAGATCGACAGGTGGTGGAGCGGCCAGACCGGACAGGAGTTCCGTCCACCTCCCAGCTTCTCCTTCCATGACCACTTCGTACTGCCGCACGTCGTCCACGCGGAGGGCCACGAGCACCACAAGGAGCTTTCCGAGAGCCAGATGCTCACGCTTAACCCTCACCTGCTGGAGCACTACCAGCGGTACCAGTTCTTCAACAAGCTAACCAAGGGCTACATTATAATGCCAGACCTCTTCCTCATGGACTGGTACTACGGCGACGCGGTCTACGCGCCCCTGTACTACGGATACGGCAAGCCTGGCATGTACGCCGACCGGCGAAACATGGCGCGCAGCATCGACGCCGAGGTCAACGAGTTCTACCCCGACATGGTCCTGGTACTGGTGAAGGCCTCTCCCGACGCCATCCGACAACGTGTGGCAAACAAACACGAGACGCCGTTCCCCGGCCGTCACGCCGCCACCTACTTCAAGGGCGATGACGCCGAGACCGTCCTTGCTCGTTACGACGAGGAGTTCGAAAAATCACTCATTCCGCGCAAGATCGAGATCGACACGACC
>JAPOPA010000240.1 GCA_026713145.1 Chloroflexota bacterium | reverse complement strand
TGCCATTACGGATTGGGACTCTTCGTGCCATCCCGTGATTAGCCCTAGCGCCCATCGCGAATCTTGTGAATAGCATGTCCTAAAGCGACTTGAACGATTCGGGAAGGCGCCTCCATACTAACTCTTGGTTGAGAATCGTTCGAGGACGTGTGGAGGCGCCGAGTCCGATGCGCAGGACGTATATCGTCTGCTATGACATTGCCGATCCCAAGCGCCTGAGGAACGTCTTCAAGAAGATGCGGGCGTGGGGCGACCACCTTCAGTTCTCGGTCTTCGAGTGCCAACTGAGGAAAGTGGATCTCGTACGCCTGCGGGCAGAGTTATCCGAGATCATTCACCACGACAAGGATCAGGTTCTGTTCGTTGACCTTGGTCCGACGGATGGGAGAGGCGACCGTGTCATCACCGCGCTCGGCAAACCATACGTAACCCTCGACGCGCCATTGATCGTCGTCTAGCATATGGAGATTAGGACGGTGTTCGCTCAATCGTGCGTGCTTGCGCACCTTAACAATCGAATAGCCGGACAGCAGGGGAGGATGAAAGAATGACCGCTCAGCCTGCCGTTGATGCCACACCTTCACGTCGCGCACTGCCCGATTATCTGCCCGCGCGTATGATCAATGAGCATGTCTACTGCCCGCGCCTGTTCTACTTCGAGCAGGTGGAGGGCGTGTTCGTTGACAACGAGCACACCGTCGAAGGCTCGTTCCAGCACAAGCGGGTCGACAAGGAAAGCAAGACGTCGGCCCCGAAGCCGGATGAAGAGTCCGAAGAGCCGGTAGTGGTGCGCTCGACCACCCTGTCGTCGGAAGAGCATAAGGTGATCGCCAAGCTGGACCTGGCGGAGTTTGATGGTGGGCGGGCCACGCCGGTCGATTACAAGCACGGGCGTCCGATGAAGTCCGATGACGGCGTGGACGTCTGGCCGAGCGACCGCGTCCAAATGGCCGTCCAAGGGCTGGTGCTGCGCGCCAACGGCTATCGAAGCGACGAAGGTGTGGTCTTCTACCAGAAGACACGGCAGAGAGTCCGAGTCCCGTTCGACGACGAGACGATGCGGTGGGCTGAGAAGGCCATTGCCGATGCGTGGGAGACGGCGGCGGCTACCGAGATACCGCCGCCGCTGATCGACTCTCCCAAGTGCCCCGGCTGTTCCTTGGTCGGTATCTGTATGCCGGACGAGACGTGGAATCTGCGTTCGCACGCTGGCAATGGTGGAGAGGGCCAACTCAAACTGTTCGAGCCCAATCCAAGGGTCCCTGACATGCCCCGGGAGAAAGCGACAAGGCTCCTGGTGGCCCCACGAGTGGAACTGCGGCCTCTCTATCTGAACTCCCCCAAGCTGCGGGTGGGCAAGTCCGGCGGCGTCCTGCGAATCAAGGAGCGCGACAAGGTCGTACAGGACGCCCGCATCAACGAGATACGCCAGGTGAACCTCATGGGTTCTGTGCAAATCAGCACTCAAGCCGTGCAGGCGCTGTGCCGAGAGGAGGAACCGATCTGCTATTTCTCCCAGGGTGGTTGGTTCTACGGTGTGACGACAGGACTCGGCACCAAGAACGTGTTCCTGCGCCGGTCGCAGTTCCACCTTGCCGAGGAGGAGTGGTTCTGCCTGCGTCTC
>JAPOPA010000216.1 GCA_026713145.1 Chloroflexota bacterium | reverse complement strand
TGGCGGTGCGTTGTCAGGTGGACGACGCGAAGCACGTCGGCCATGAGCATCGTTGCCACCTCTTTCGAGTTCGTCTGGCTCTGGAATATCTCCATGTGGCCGATGTCCTTGTACCCGGCCATACTTGCTGCTTCCTTGTTTATGGGCGCAGTCACAATAGCCTGGACCTTGCCCGCAGCCGCCATTTCCCCCGCCTGGAGCACCCACTCGACGGCCGCCTTGCCCGCCGAGGCAGACAATTTCCCCAGCTCAATGCTCGAATAGTCCAGATTCTCCGGGTCCATCACGTCGATGACTCCGGGCTCACCCGCGACGTCATCCAGTCCGTGCGTCACTCGTCCCGAAGCATCGAGTCCGCCGATATCTATGGCGTGGTCGATCGCCGCCACGTTGCCCACCACGAATGGGCGGCATTTTTCGTAGATGGATTCGTCTTGAAGGGCCTTGGCGGTGACTTCGGCCCCGATTCCGGCTGGGTCGCCCATGGTAATGGCGACAAATGGTCTTTCGGATGTTGTCATGCTGTGCGCTCCGGTGACATATCGCGGCACTGCCCACCGCGGAGATGGCATGATACAACATCGCTAGGGTTAAGCGGAGACGGGCAAGGGACATTGGCCGTCTCCTTGCCCAAGGGAAGATGACCTGTTAGATGGAGACGACCCGCCTGAAGCGGGTCGTCGGTAACGAGCCTATGGTAGGTGATAGTTCCCTACCCATATGGAGTAGGGAGCGACGTTAGCATGGATTAATCACACTTGCTGTAGCCGCAGTCGAGGCAGTTCAGGCACCCTTCCTGGGCTACCAGATAGGCAGAGCACTCGGGACAGCGTTTGCCGGTCAGGGGGCCCGCCGGAGTGAATTTATCACCGTTCCCTACGGATTCCGTGGAGGGGAACAGGCCGATCTGGGCTGCCGCCGGGTCGGCCGTGGTCTTATCAGCGATATTCTTGTCGAGCACCAGCGAAATCGCGTCCGGCACCGATCCGACGAGGGTGCCGCTGTCCCACACTGGCTCATCAGTTATGCCGCGCAGCTGCTCGACTACCTGCTCCGGATCGATTCCGCTGCGGAGGGCCAGGGAGGCAAGCCTCGTGATGGCCTCCAACCGGGCCGAGTCGGTGCTGCCCGCCTTGCCGAGCGTGCCGAACACTTCGAACGGAAAGCCCTCATCATCGAAGTTGACCGTTACGAAGAGGTTGCCCTGTCCTGTGCGAACTCGCTCGGTAACGCCTCTGACAACCGCAGGCCGCTGTCGCTCCACAATGGAGTGGACTGTCTGACCATTCGCTTCTGCCTCAGTCTCCTCCGATTCCTCGTTCTCTTTGCCCGCCGTCAGTACCTCGGCCTCACGACTGCCCGCACGGTACACGGTGATTCCCTTGCAACCAAGCTCCCAAGCGAGCATGTAGGCGCTGCGTACGTCCTCTGCGGTCGCCTCATTCGGAAAGTTGATTGTCTTGGAGATGGCCGCGTCGACGCTCTCCTGGAATGCCGCCTGCATTCGCACGTGCAATTCGGGGGAGATTTCCCCTGCGACTACGAACGTTTGCTTGGCAGAATCCGGCACGTCATCGCGGTCCTGGAGCGATCCGCCCTCCGCCAGGTAATTCATCAGGTCTTCGCTATAGAAGCCTCCGTCCCTCGCAGCCCTCTCGAAATTCTCATCGACGTACAGGAGGCTCTCTCCGCCCAGAATGTTGTGCTTGTGGTAGCAGAGGGCGAACAGCGGCTCGATCCCGCTTGAGCATCCCGCTATCATCGAGGTCGTTCCCGTCGGCGCGACCGTGAGGCGACAGGCGTTGCGCATGGGTGTGCCATCCGGCGCATCGAACCTGCTGCCCTCATACGCGGGGAAATTGCCCCTTTCCTCCGCAAGCATCACCGACATTCTGTCGGACTCGTCCTTGATGAACCGCATGATCTTGCGGCCCAGCTCCAAGCCCTCCTCGGAATCGTAGGGTATTCCCATCTGCACGAGCATATCGGCGAAGCCCATGACGCCGAGACCGATCTTGCGTGTGGCCTTGGTCATGGTCTCGATCTTGTCGACCGAGTAGGCGTTGGCGTCGATGACGTTATCGAGGAACCGTGTGGCCACGTGAACAACTTCGCCTAGCTTGTCGTAGTCTACCGTCGGATGCCCGTCGACCTCGACGATGAACCTCTGCAGGCTGATCGCTCCGAGGTTGCAGGACTCGTAGGGCAGAAGCGGCTGCTCGCCGCAAGGGTTGGTCGCCGTCATGCGCCCGATGTGGGGCGTCGGGTTCCTGTGGTTCACCCAGTCCAGGAAAATCACTCCCGGCTCGCCGTTGCGCCATGCGCCATGGATGATCTTTTCGAAGACCTCGCGCGCGTCGAGTCTTCCCACCTCTATGACGGGCGAAGATGCGTCCGCGGGATTCTCATGGAATCGGAGCGGGTAGGTGCTTCCGGCCTTGACGGCCTGCATGAACTCGTGGCTCGCGCCCACCGAGATGTTGAAGTTGTGTATTTCACCTTCCTGCGCCTTGCAATCGATGAATTCTATGATGTCAGGATGGTGAACGTCCATGACGGCCATGTTTGCGCCGTCCCTCTTGCCGCCCTGTGTAACGAGCTTGGAGACCGACGACAGATGCCGCAGCACCTCGACCGGCCCGCAGGCCTGGCCGTGCGTCGTCTGGATGGTCGCTCCCTTCGGCCTGATGGACGAAAGAGCGAATCCGGTACCGCCTCCGTACTTCTGGACCATCGCCGTCTCCTTGGCGGTGGTCATGATGCCGTCCATGTGGTCATCCAGCCCCATGACGAAGCAGGCGGACAGCGTGCCGGTGCCCTGTCCGTCCAAGCGCTGAATGCCGGCGTTCATGAGGGTAGGGGAGTTCGGTACAAACTCCAGCTTGGCCATCACCTCGTAGAACTTCTCCTCCCAGGCAATGGCTTCTTCCGTGGGACC
>JAPOPA010000177.1 GCA_026713145.1 Chloroflexota bacterium | reverse complement strand
GACAACGGGCCGACCGGGGTTCCCCCGCACACGCGGGGATAGACCCTCCCGTTGAGTGGCTCCGACGCGGGAGTTCGTGGTTCCCCCGCACACGCGGGGATAGACCGTGAGGAGGAGGGCCGCGCGGGTGTCGCCGATCGGTTCCCCCGCACACGCGGGGATAGACCCTCCCGTTGAGTGGCTCCGACGCGGGAGTTCGTGGTTCCCCCGCACACGCGGGGATAGACCTATCCTGCTTATCCCAATAGCCACCACCAGCCCAATATGACTGAAGCGCCTGTCTAATCAACACCTCCTTACCAAGCTGATTCATACCCTCACGAGCTCGATCAGCAGCACCAGGACGTAACTCAGTCTGAGTAACATCGGAAGGATTCGACTTGTGAATGACACCAGCACCACGAACAGCACTCAAAATCCCACGGACTTGTGAATCAGTGAAGCCAACCTCGCCACTCATGGCAGAACGATAGGCAGCACCACTCATACCAGCCCGCTGAGCCAAATCCGCACCGCTCACATAACCACCAGACTTGCGATAATCCTCAAGAGCAACCTGCACCTGACGATAACCACGAGCTCGACGCGCCCGCCTTATTTCATCCGGAGTCCGCTCTTCAGCCATCAGCAAACATCCTTCCAGCGAACAAGAACGAAGTACAACTCACCATCAGCCTCGAAACGAGCATAAGACCAACCACGCTGAACGTAGCACTTGCCCCAAACGAACTCCTCAGCACGATCAACCTCACGCCACAAGGGCGCCGAATCAAGCATCTCCAAACCGAAACCATCACGAGGAAACTTGAAAAACTCACCACCCTCAGCCTGTAAATTAAGAACAAGCTCCTCATCCGAAAGCGACGGACCACACGCCAACAGCAAGACCACAACAGCCGCAATGACAAACCGAACCATCATTCGAACTTCCTCAGATTCTTATTACCACTGTCAGACATCTTGAAACGCCCCTGGGTATGAGCTAAGACAAATCCCTCATTCACCGGCTCACCCGTCTTATACAGATGCCGCGTAAGCTCCGTAGGCCAAGACATATCAGCACGCTCGAAATCATCCTCAGCATAGATACGCGGACCCTGGTGACCAGTCTCGATATCCGTCACTATCGCATAGACCCGCCTAGCCTTACGACCAGGATTCCAACACAGCAGACCACGCTTAATCAAGCCCCGAACACGCTTGAGAACCGCCTCGATGGTCTGAGCCGTCCCGATTATCGGTCTATCCCCGCGTGTGCGGGGGAACCGCTACTATCGAATCAGGCCAGTCGATTGGCTTAAAGTCCCACATCCCACGTATGCCTGAGTTTTTGGTTTCGATTGGATAACCGATATCCTGTAGGTGGTCCTGAAATTGAGGCGTGTTGTCGAACCCTGGTCGCCAGGAATGGTCGGTTCGTATCCAGATAAGAGGAACGCTCCGCCTGCGTCGCGTGCCCCTTCCAGTCCCGCCAACGGTGGGTCGAGACCAAGCACAGGTGGCCCAACCTGTTTGCCGAGGCGATTCAGATCGACGCCAACATCCGCGAAGGGCTGGCCTACGTCAAGGAGCTGTACCTACACACTCGGAGGACGCCCCTGAACCAGGCCGTCGCACTCGACGAGGTGGAAATGGGGGGCAGAGGGATTAGCGGACGGGTTCGGAAACGAGTGCGAGGGACACTGTGGGGTATGAGATCAGCATTTTGCCGTTCTGTGCCGTAGAGCGGTATACTTTGTGGTACGGTATCTGATGACGAAGACATACGTGCGGCGCTTCGCCGACGAGCATGGAAACGAGGTCAGGCTCACCGACGAGCGGCTCCGGCACATCCTGAGAAGGCACCCTGAAATGGCCTTCCAGATGCACCGATTCGCCGAAACACTTGCCAGACCGGACGCGGTGAGTCCCTCCAAGTCCAGCCCGACGGTCCGGCTCTACTATCGGCTCTACCCGGACTTGCGGGGCAGGAACCGCTTCGTTTCCCTCGTGGTGAAGAGAGGAAGGAGCTACTCATTCATCCTCACCGCCTATCTCGACCGAAGAATCAAAGGAGAGTGAGCATGACGAACAGAAGGGTTTCGGTTTGGTATGACGACGAAGGAGACATGCTTGAGGTCTTGTGGGCGTTCAGAGAAGGTCACTTCACCCCCACCGCCGACGAGCGCATCCTCAAGCGTCTGGACGACGATGGCGAGGTCATCGGGTTTCTGATCCACGAGATGAGCACGCTGAAGCAGCCCGATCCTATTGAGTTCGAGTTGGCGTCCGTGGCCCCCGCCGATGACGTCGCCAATGTCACTGTGAGGCAGGCCGCCATTCAGTTGGGCGTATCGGAACGTAGGGTGCGGCATCTCGCCCGCGAAGGCCGGGTGCGGGGAGCGACCAAAGCCGGAGCCGAGTGGCTGATTCCCACACCGGTCGAAGTGATACCAGGAAGGCGCGGTCCCGTGGGTGTCGCGGGGCGTGTTGATTCAGCGGGCAACTAGCAATGTCAGGGGCACCCGAAGGATGTCTTGATAGCGACGGGGAGGTTAGTAATGCCGGGATTGTGGCGGCCTGGTCTTCACAGCGGTCGGCCGAGGAGAGCATCGGGACTCAAACTGAGAAATGTGGCGACGCTGATATGGCACTACATTCCTAGGCTTGGCAATTTCTGGATAAGCCTGCTGGGGCTGGCGTCACTTGCCGCCGTCCTGTGGCTCTTCCATCCTGTCGAAGACTTCTCTGCCAAAGCAGGGGCTACGGGAATCTTCGCACTGGTGTCTTTATTGCACTTCCTGGATGGATTTAGTGCAGATCCGCAGCGCCGAAGAATCGAACTCTCCACCATCTGGCCTACAATACTCTCCTTAGCTGTCCTGGTAATCGCGGTCGCTGCCGAAGCCGACCTGCCTGGTGTAGCAATAAGCGTCCTTTCGATTTTGGCATCACTATTCCCGTTGTGGGTCTTCTGGATGGTTGCCAAGGGAAGGTGGTTGTGGTTGTTGCTGTTTGCGGCAATTCCATCCGTGGTTGCCGCGTCACTGTACTTGATTCCTCCTATAACCCCAACTGGTTTGGCATTTGACTATCTGTTGGTACCGTTGCCGGTTCTTTCCTTTGCATGTATCGCGTGGGCACTCACAGCTAAGTGGTTCTTGATTCGTGCCGACCAGTACCGAGACCGCCCTATCTGGGGGCCTGCATTGGAAAGCCTCTCGATGCTCTTGCTGTTAATACCACTCGTCGTACTCACTATGTTGGCGGTAGGTGCGTTTCACGTTGACGATACATGGGTGGCCGTGTCAGGCGTGATCGTCGGGCTTATATTCAGTGGCGCAGTCTCAGTGCCGGTTAGACAATTCCTACTCGATTTAGGGAACCTCTCATCGCCAGGGCACTCTTGACAACGCAGGCTTGGGCGTGCACGAGAAGAGTATGACTGGTATGACCATAAGAGGTCAAAAGCGTGCCCAGGAACACGAACCTTCTCGCTGGAGCCTGAGATGGCGGAGCAGGTGCAGGACGTGATGCGCGAGGAGGGGCGCACCATGAGCGAGCTTATCCGAGAGGCTCCGCTCCCGTCATACCAACAGCAGCGAGCAGAATAAGGAGAGATAGATGAGTGAACGACACGATTACACGCCGGTTGCCCTCTACGCTAGGGTCTCCAGCGACCGCAAAGACGTGGACCTGTCGGTGGCAGCCCAGCTACGGGCGCTCAGGGACCATGCACAGAAGTACGGCTACATGGTCGCGCGCGAGTTATGTAGACGAGGCTAAGAGTGGACGCATCGCCGACAGACCCGAGTTCCGCAAGATGATCGACGAGACCGCCAAGCCCAACGCCCCGTTCCAGGAAATTCTGACTCCTAGACTGTCCGACGCTCCAGAAATGGAACTTTCTGCGCACAACGATCTTCGCGCTCTCGTTGACCAGCGGGATGACAGGTGAAAATGGGTCTTGAAAGGCGTTCATGCTGGAGCGCCTTTTAAGGCATTACCCGAAGGGGGCCTTCTGTGAAGTCATTACCGTGTACAGAGAATCGAACTAT
>JAPOPA010000160.1 GCA_026713145.1 Chloroflexota bacterium | reverse complement strand
CTCCAGTGCGTCTTCATCGAAGACCGGCGACTCGTTCACGTCCTTGACTGTGACGATTACGGTCTGTGTCATGGAAGCGCCGGACGGATCCGTAGCCTTCACGGTCAACACGTACTCGTTGTTGGTTGGGCCATTCACTATCCCGGCATTTTCCTCGGTACTATCTTCGTCAACCGGAGCCTCCCAGTCGAAGGCACTGCTGGCCGAGATCTGGCCCGTATTTGTGTCGATGCTGAACCTGGCGACCTCGTCAGCATTCTCAAGGTCGGGCGTGTCATCCAGGCTGTAGAGCAGCACGTCGTTGTCGGAGTCGGTGGCCGTTACCGGGTCGCCAAATGCGCCCTTCGCGCCCTCGTTAATGCTCCGCCCCACCTGGATGCCGTCCGTATTCTCATCATCATCCTGGCCGGCGAACGACGGAGGAGCGTTGGCCAGCGTCCTGTCCTCAACGGCATTGTCCGTCACACCGGACACAGACTGAGGGCCATGCGTGTCGGTATAGGAAGCGGTAGCGCGCAGGTACATTCCCTCGTCCGCCGCATTCGGCGTTCGACCGGCCTGCGTGGCGCCATCGATGTCCGTCCAAGGGCCTTCCTTGCTCGGCCCGCGCGACCACTGCCAGGTTATGTCGGCAACGCCGCCGTCAGGATCGCCCGGTCCCATGGCGGCCATGGACCTGCTAACCTGAGGCTGCGGCTGGTTGAAGGTCACTTTTCCGAGCTCGTCCTCGTCGGTCACGGTAACCGTGATGGCGTGTTCACCGGCGTTGGCCGTCACCGTCACCTGGTAGACGTTGTCGCCCTTGCCCTGGTCACCCAGGTCGCCAGGCACTTCGTCGTCGTCCTTGGCGCCCTCGAAGTTGGGCGAGTCCTTGAAGGTCAGTTCGCCGCCATCAATCTCGAAGATGCCCGCATCGACGCCGCCCAGGCTCCAAACGATGTCGTCGCCGTCTTCGTCCGTGGCTTGGAAGGTCCCAACGGCGGCCGTGTCGTTCTCCGCATACGTGAACGCCTCGTCTCCCGTGACCGCACCAGGGTCGTTCTCGTCGGTGACCGTGATGTTCACGTTCAGCGAGTCAGTGGCGGTCGACGGGTCGGTCGCCGTCAGCACGACGGTGTACTCGCTCTTCTCCTCGAAGTTGAGCTTCATTGCCGTCCTGATCTGACCGTTGTTGTCCACCTTGAAGGCAGAGGCGTCGTCGCCGCTCAGCGCGTACGTCAGTTGGTCCTTATCGTCAGCCGAGACCGCGTTTCCAACGGGCTCGCCGTCCGCGTTCTCCTTCACCATCCGCGTTGCGTCCGCCTGGTCGCCAGGAGTGTTCAGATCCTGGTCGTTGTCGAACTTCGGAGCGGCGTTGGCGGGATCGGCTATCTGCACAGGAGCGTCATGCGTTCCGTGGGCATCCTCTTCCAACACCACCACGTTGTTGTTAGCATCTCCATCCTGGTCCGAGTCGATGTTGTCCGTGTATGTCGCCGTCGCACGCAGACAGTACGCATCTTCATCATCGGTGCCATTATCGGGCGTGGAGTCAAATACGGCCGAGTCCGGCGTGTAGACCGGAGACCTGGCTCCGGTGATCGTTTGCCAAGTAGTCGCGGTCGTGAGGGCACATTCCTCTGCATTGCCATCACCATCAGTATCTGCGAGGACGCTCCTGGCCCAACTCCATACCACGCCGGTTACGCCGCCGTCAGCGTCGCTGAGAGTAGCGTGTACCGAACGGCCCACCTGGGGCTCCCTGGCAGAGAGGGTCACCTTACCGTCGTCCTCTCCGTCCACTACCCTGACAGTCACGTTCAGCCTGCCGTACTTCGTTCCGCGATCCGTGCCGGTACTCGAGGCCACGATGGTTATCGAGTAGGAAGGCTTGCCCTCGAAGTTGGCGCCGGTGGTGCCAAGTAGATCGGTGCCCTCGAGGATCTCTAGCGCGCCATCGGTGTCGCCAACGTCGAAGTGCTTCCTGTCTGCACCCTCAACGGTGTAAGTGATGGTATCCGGATCAGCGGCACCCTCGTTGTCGCCGTCCGTCGCCGTGTAGTCTTGTATTTCCTCGGCGGGATCCGCGACTGCCTCGTTCGGGCGCATGGTTATATCAGCGGCACCCGTCACGTTTTCATCGATGTAAATGGTAAGCGAGCCCTTCAACGCCTCTTCATCAAACACCGGCGACTCGTTTACGTCCTTGACCGTTACCAAAACGTCCTGCGTCTCATAGGCGCCGGACGGGTCCGTTGCCCTTACGCGCAGCACGTAGACGTTGTTGTCTGCTTCATTCGCAACGCCGTCTGCTACTGCTTCATTCAATTCATCCGCCGGAACCTCGAAGTTCAGGCCCTTGCTCGCCGAGAGCTGGCCCGAATTCGTGTCAATGCTGAACCTTGCGGCGTCTTCATCATCCCTGTCAGGTGTGTTGTCCAGGGTGTAGAGGAGCACGTCGTTGTCGGCGTCGGAGGCCAATACCGGGTCCCCGAAGGCGCCCTTCGCGTTCTCATTGATGCTCCGCGTCACCTCGATGACGGAAGTATCGTCATCTTCGTCCAGATCGTCGAACGAAGGCGCGGCGTTGGCCAGCGTCCTCGGCTCGACGGCGTTGTCGGTCACCCCGGATACTTCCTGGGCGCCGTGCGCGTCCGTGTAGGTAGCAGTGGCACGCAGGTACATTCCCAGGTCATCGGCAGTTGGCATGCGGGATGTCTGCGTGGCCCCATCAATGTCCGTCCAGGGACCTGAATCGCTCGCACCACGCGACCATTGCCACGTTACGTCCTTAACGCCGCCGTCAGGATCGCCGGGGCCCTTGGCCTCGAGGGGTCTGCTGACCTGCGGCTGCGGCTGGGTGAACGTCACCTTGCCGAGCTCGTCCTCGTCGGTCACGGTAACCTCGACGGCCTGCTCGGCGCCGTTTGCCGTGACGGTCACCTTGTAGACGTTGTCGCCCTTGCCCTGGTCACCAAGGTCGCCGCTTTCGTCTCTGTCCGTGGCGCCTTCAAAGTTGGGGGACTTCTTAAAGGAGAGCACGCCTCCAGTAATATCGAAGTCGGCGGCGTCGGTGCCGCCCAAACCCCAAACAATCTCGTCACCGTCCGCGTCCGTCGCGCTGAACGTGACGACCGGATCGGTCCCGTTCTCCGGGTAGTCGTATTCTAAATGCGCATCGGCGATCACCGTCGAAGCGATGAACACCAGCGTCGCCAGTATGGCACCGAGGATGCCAAACCGGGTCAATACTGCGTAGGATGATCTATTCTTCATGCGTGCCCTCTCTTTGCCTAGAACTTTGTCTAAACGTGGATGTCCGAACAATACCATCGGGTGGAACCACTGTCAAGTAGCTCTACTTGGTCGTGGTCCCCATTCCCAGACGGTATTTGCCGAAGGGAAGTATAGCACAGCGATGTAGGGTTTGCGTAGGGGTTTTCGAGCCGAATGTGATGTTTTGTCAAAAACTCGTCGGGGTCGTGGAAAGGGGCGTTCCGGCAGCCGCGTGGCGGGTCGCGCGGCGGAGGACCTCGCCGGTCGGGCGGACCTCGCCGGTCGGGCGTGTAGACCTCGCCGTTCGGCGTGTAAGGCGGGGGGAGTTCTTAAAGGAAAGGGGGCGGCCCTTCGACCGGCTCAGGGCGAACGGGTAGTGTTGAGGCTCTGGGCGAACGGTATGAGCGGGACGGAGCGATCAGCTTAACCCAGTCATGGCTAATGAGTGCTTCCTTCTTTGCCCTCGACCATCCTTTGATACGTCGTTCTTGTTCGAGTGCCTCAAGCCTAGTGCCAGTTCCATATGATTTTGGCCCACCACCAAAGAGAACCCTCACCCCCGTATCGAGTACGGGGCAGGCTCTAGCCCCCGTATCGGGGTACGGGGCAAGCTCTCTCCGACGATGGGAGAGGGGATAGATCGGCATCTGGCTGTTCGTCACATTCAGATTGAACCGGTACTATGGCCTTAGAATTT
>JAPOPA010000197.1 GCA_026713145.1 Chloroflexota bacterium | reverse complement strand
TCACAACAGCCGTCGTCGAAACGAGCCTCACCGACTCCGACCCCTCCAACGACTCCGCGACCGTCTCGACACCGGTGAAGTGAATGGCAGTTTCTAAGGGCGTTATCGCGGTACTCCGTTCCCCCTGAGCAGCCCTACGCCCCGGGTTTGGGGCTGTATCGGCGTGTCGGTAACTGCCGAATCGTCACCCACAATCTCTCCCCCGTCGGCGAAGAGATATAGAGAGGGGGTTCCTGCTGTTACTTGAAAGCCTGTCGAAGGGTGGTGCAGCCCTCCATGGTTCGACAAGCCGACCGCTAACGGCCTTGACGTCCCGTGATACTGCATAGGGAAGTTTAGAGTATAATCCTCGGCGTTCATCCAAAACGTGCCCTGCAGGAAACCCACCATGAAACAACTCCACCTACTAGACGACGGCGTGATTTACCGGAACCCCGAACCCGGGCTGAAGGCCGAATGCGCCTTCCTTCCCAACGTGGTGCCGCTCGACGGCTATGAGGTAATCTGCGTCTACCGCATCGGGCAGGCCTTCTACTCGACCGACGGAACGCTTAATGTCGCGAGGTCCACAGACGGCGGCAAGACGTGGTCGCAGGAGGGCCGGGTCTGGGACGTGGCGGACGACGACCGACCGTATAGCTACTCTGCTCCACACACCTTTCGACTGGGCGACGGCACACTCGTGCTGAACGCATTCCGGCTCGACTACTCCGACCCCCGACCCCAGTTCAATCCCGAGACGGGCGGAATCCGCAAGTCTGAGAAGATCATCATGTTCTCCAATGACGACGGCCGGTCGTGGACTCCTCCCCGGATCATGGACCTGCCTCTCGACAGCGAGCCCGACACGCCGTCGTCCATCATCGAATTGAACGACGGCCGGTGGTGGCTGGGCCTCGAGTTCTGGAAGGCCTGGGACGACACGGGCCCCCTCCACATCAAGGGCTACTCAACCTTCTCCCACGACCGGGGCGAGACGTGGTCCGACGCCATGCCCCTGGAGAGCGCATCCGACGAGGGCAAGATGTTCTCGCACAGCCGCTACGTGAAGATGCTCGACGGCCGGATCGCGTCGCTTCAATGGACCCAGAAACCCGGCACCGCGGAGGACTTCCCCGAACACATCACAATCTCGAACGCTCATGCCAGCGCCTGGAGCTACCCTACGCCGACAAACCTTATGGCCCAGACATGCTGGCTCACCGACCTCGGGGACGGCCTCATGGCGGCGGCATACACCGACCGCGAGGGCATGTACCCCGGCATCAATGTCGTCCTCTCCGCAGACGAGGGAGGGACGTGGGACGTCGGCAACCAGGTGCAGGTCTGGGACGCCGTCGGCCAGGAGTACCTCGGCATCGACCGCGTACCCGAATACCCCAAGAGCCACGACAACATCGCGTTCGGCAAGCCCAACCTAGCTCGTCTGGACGACGGCACCCTCATCGCAAGCTGGTGGTGCACACAGGCCGCAGTGACGCACTGCAGATTCGCCCGCCTGAGGGTCGAGTAGCCTGTTTCGCATCTGGCAAGTCCGGCTGGTAAAGCTAAACAGCACGCTGTTGTACTTTGACAAAACTCCCGCGAATGCGGGAGCCCATTCTGATAGACTGTCCTCCGAAGACAGGGCGCAGTCGTCGGTTGCCGCCTTGTCGACACTTCCGTAGTGGCACTCGCTTACAATTGTCTTGAGTTCTTGAGGAGACCGCCATGAAACCTCCATATCGCGTCGGAGTTATCGGGGCGGGTCTGAAGGGCACTCAGCACGCCCGAGCCTACCAGCTCGACCCCCGGGCCGAAGTCGTCGCTGTGGCAGAGAAGGACCCCGAGGTCCTTGATCTGTTCCGTCGAAGGTTCGGTCTTGAACGCGGGTACACCGACTATCGAGAGATGCTCGCCAACGAGCCGATCGACATTGCCGCGCCCATCCTTCCCTCCACGGTCATACCCGAAGTCGTCATGGCATCCGTCGAGGCGGGGGTCAAGGGCGTCTTCTGCGAGAAGCCGATGTGCGTCACGCTCGAAGAGGCAGACCGCATGGTCGAAGCCTGCGAATCGAACGGCGTCCACTTCGCTTCCGGCGACGCGGAGCGCAACTACGACGCCCTGTGGGACGCGCGGGCCGTGATCGAGTCGGGAGAGATCGGCGATGTCGTGTCGTTCAGAACGTATGGCGCTCTGGGTGAGATATGGGGAGGTGGCTGCCAATTCCTGAGCGTGATGCGGATGTTCGCCTGGGACGCCGAGGTGGACTGGCTCACCGGCTGGGTCGAGGTTGATCCATGGCAAGACAACGACCAGGGCATGGGCGGCAGCATCCACTTCAAGAACGGCATCGACAGCTACATCTACATGAGGCAGGGAGACGCGCGGGGAATGGAAGTCCTGTGCGAGGACGGCTACCTGGCGTACAACTGGCAACAGGCCCGCATCTTCAAGTATGGGGCATCAGGTGACGAGGAACTCATCGCCTTCCCGGCGAGTAAGCACTTCGGCCCCGACCTCGACGAGGACGGCTGGATCAGCATGGCCACCCGCCAGGACAACAGCACGCGCTCTTTCCTCGACACGATGGAGGCCGGCGTCGAGCCGAGATGCAGCGGCGCGAACATGCGCAAGGTGCTGGAGATCATCGTCGCCATGCGGGAGTCCCATCGGAACGGCTACGCTAGAGTCGAGTTCCCCATCGAGGACCGCAGCCTGGGAGTCCTCCCCACCCCTGCGAGGGCGTTCGGCCAGAGGAGCGTCGAGGGAAGGACAGACTGGTACTGGCCGGCGCTCATGTCCCAGAAGCCTGAATAGAGGAGGCGAGACCATGACCCGGGAAGGGAAGTACAAGGTCGGACTAATAGGTGCCGGACGCGCGGGCGTGCCCAGGGCTCGGGCCTTCGACATGCACCCGCTGTGCGAGGTCGTTGCCATCGCAGACACCGACCGCGCGAACCTCGAACTCGCCGCCGGCCGATTTGGCGCTCCCGGGTATGAGACGTGGGACGAGATGCTTGAAAACCACGAGCTCGACATCGGCATGGCCGTGTTGCCCGTGCGACCGAATGCCGATGCCGTGGTGGCCCTCGCGCAGTCCGGAGTCAAGACCATCTTCTGCGAGAAGCCTCTCACCGGGAGCCTGACCGACGCCGACCGGATGGTCGAGGAAACGTCGTCGAGGGGGATACCACTCGTGTGCGGCGTTGTCGTGTCCAGCTCCCCCGACTATCAGAAGGCGTACCAGCTCGTGGCCGACGGTGAGATCGGCAGCATCGTTCGCATCAACATCTACGAGAATAACCAGCAGATGGGCACGCATGGCCTCAACCTCGCCCAGCGATTCGCCGGCAGGCCACAGGGAGGCCTCGCCATCGGATGGGTCTCCGGCGACCCGTTCGCGGAGGCCGAGGACGAGCACGAAGACGGCACTCCCGGCTACGGTGCCCTCGGTGGGTATATCCGATACGACAACGAGGTCGAAGTCTTCAGCAACTACCGGGTGGCCAATCGCTTCTGGCGTGGCATAGAGATCGTCGGAACGCACGGGGCTATATTCAACTGGAACAACAGCGGTCCCGGCCTCCACCTCCTGAAGGGGAAGACCGACGAACCTCCGACCGGATGGGAGGACTTCTCCGAGGTCGAGGGACTCTTCCTGCCGCGCGATGCGCAGAACGAGCGCAACTACGACGATGATGGATGGCGATATCCGGGCCGAGTGATGCTCGACATAGTCGACGAGATGGTGGAGAACCTCGAGTCCGGCGCACCCATCGGGGCCACAACCGGTGAGGACATGCGCCGCGCCCTTGAAGCGTCAGTCGCCCTGCGCGAGTCGGCGCGCAACGGCCACGCGCCCACGCGGTTCCCCTTGGAAGACCGCAGCATCTCCATGCTCCCCCAGAAGACGCGATGGTTCTACAAGAAGACCATCATGGGCGACGAGGCCTACATGGCCCAGCTGGCAGAGCAGAAGAGGGACTGAGGCAAGTGCCTGCCGGAAAGCAGGAGGCCGACGCCAGGCGGCGTCTCCGACTCGGCATCCTCGCCTCCCACGCGGGCACGACCATGCAGGCGATTATCGACGCCTGCTTGCAGGGCAGTCTCCACGCGGATGTGCGGGTCGTCATCGGCAACAACTCGCGCTCCGGGGCACTGGCACGAGCACGAGCGCACGGCATCCCGACCGCTCACCTCAGCGGTGTCACTCACCCAAACGCTGCCGACCTCGACCGCGCAATCTTGGAAACACTGGACGCTCACCGTGTCGACGTTGTGGCGCTCGCCGGGTACATGAAGCGACTGGGGCCCTCTACGCTCTCGCACTACAAGGGCCGCTTGCTAAATACCCATCCGGCCCTGCTACCCATGTACGGCGGTCTGGGGATGTACGGCGACAGGGTTCACGAGGCCGTTCTAGCCGCAGGCGAGAAGGTCTCCGGCGCGAGCATACACCTGGTCGAGAGTGATTACGACACGGGGCCGGTCCTCTCGCAGGTAGAAGTTCCCGTGCTGGAAGGGGACACGCTCGAATCCCTGCGCGAGCGCGTCCAATCGGTGGAGCGCGAACACTACGTCGAGGTGCTCGAACGGATCGCCAGGGGCGAGATCGAGTTGGAAGGGCTAACGCGCTAGGAGCTGCCCAATTCCGCCATGCGGGTTACGAGGCCGCGCAGCCTTTCACTGTCGCTGTTCAGGAAGGACTCGTGAGGCGTGAACGCGTTCCCGCTGTACCACCGCAGCGTGGCAAGGTGCCCGTCCGTCGTCGGGTTGCCGGCGAACTTCAGGGCGATGTAGCGGCCCCCGGCGTAGCCGTTGTACGCCGCGTGCCACAGGCACTGGTTGAAGAAGAGCACATCGCCCGGCTTCGACTCGACTACCTGGCATGGCATCCGGTCGCCCGCGACGCCGTAGGGCATGTCGGCGGGATCGTCCGCCTCGGGGATGACGTCCCAGTCCATGCCGTTGTCCTGCTTCTGAAGCATGGGATATAGCGAGTCGTGGAACGGGTTCTTGTGGGAGCCGGGTATCACCCGCAGTGCGCCGTTTTTCGCCGATACCTCATCGAGGTAAAGCATGACCTTCAGGCGTGGGTAATCAAGGTCGCCGGGGGCCATGTTGCGGCGGTCGGGGTGCCAAGGGGCGGTGCCGTAGCCGGTGATGTTGCCCTCGGAGTTCGTCCAGACCATGCCCGCTCCGATGAGTCCTTGTGCCGTCAGGTAGATCCGGTCGTCCTCGACGGTCTTCGACAGGAGCGGAGACACCTCGACGAACGGCGAGGTGTGCTGGCTGCCCTGTTCGGAGCGTTGGAATCCGGGTTGCCGGGACTCTTCCTGCCATATCCGGTCGGCCTCCTCGCCGATGGCGGACATCTCGTCAGCGGAGAACAGTTCCCGTTGGAAGAGGAACTCGAAGGCCTCGTAGTGCGCTTTCTGACGTTCGGTGAGCATGGCTGACTCCTCAACCGCGTTGGTGGGCAAGCATACCACACGCCTGAGTCGGCAAAGTCGCGGGCGCTAGAAGGGAATGATCGTGACGTCGAGAACGATCTCCGACATCACGGCGAAGCCGACGACGGCGCTAAGTATCCCTGCGACGACACCCACCGACCGGTTCAGCAATGCGTTGCCGCCGGTGGCAACAAACGGCACCGCCAAGACAACGGTGACGAGTGCCATTGAAAGCATCGTGCCGACGCTGAAGAGGACTAGGTAGCCGACGCCCGTCAAGAATGAGTCGATTGTCGGAAGCAGGGCCAGCATGACGGCAGCACTGCCCGCGAGTCCGTGGACTATGCCGATGACGTAGGACTTAACCCGGAAGACCGGCTTGCCAAAGGTGAAGAAACTGTTGTGACGATCAGAGGCGGAGTCATGCGCCGAATCGAGTCCGGATTGCGCCTCGTGCGATGCGTGGATGTGGACGTGCGGAGCGTCATGAGTGTGCTGGTGGATGTGTACCTTGCCCCGCCAAATGTTCCAGACCACGCTCGCTCCGAGATATACGAGCATGATGCCCACGCCGAACTCGAGGAACGGGGCGACGGCCTCGTACTGTTCGAGCACGTAGTCCTTTAAGAGGAGGATGACCAGGCCCAAAATGAGCAGGGGGGTGGAATGGCCGGCTCCCCACGAGGCGCCAATCCACAGTCCTCGCCAGATGTTTCGCTGCTCCGTCACGATCGTTGAGACCGCTACGACATGGTCGGCGTCCGTGGCGTGCTTGAGTCCCAGAAGGAACCCCAGAATGAGCACTGCCAACACGCCGGTCTCGATATCCATGTTCTACCTCACTCCCCGTTGGTATTGCCGTTCGCGTGCGGATCGGAGGTACAATCGGAGCACAGGCCGAAGATGGCGATGTGATCAACATCGGCCTGGAACCCGTAGTCGTCGAGTATTTCCGTACCCAGATTTGCCATGTACTGGTGGTCAAGCCGCACAAGACGGTCACACCCTCTGCAGATGAGGTGGTGATGACGGTCCTGGTGGAGCCACTCATAGATCGTCTCGCCCGCGCCGAGGTCGGTCTCTGATACCAGCCGCAGCTTCTTCAGGACGCTCAACGTCCGGTAGACGGTCGATGCGTCTATGTACGGGTATGACTCCCGGACCTGGTCGAGTATCTCCGACGCGGTGACATGGCCTTCGGCATGGCGTAGCGACGAGAGGATGAGCACCCGCTGGGGTGTCAGCCGGTGGCCGGAGTCACGGAGCGTCTGTACGGAGTGGTCTTCGCAGCTCATGCTTATTGCAACCAGTTGCAACAGCAATGTAGCGCATTAGCGACTGGATGTCAATAGGCTCTACGTTGATAGCGAGGGGCAACTCCAGCCATTTGCACGGAGTGTGAGTCGTCACTCATGAGGTGTCATGTCGAAGTAGGGTACGGGAAGTCCTCCTCGTGCAAGTTTGAACACCGCGGGGATTCGCCGCGTGTGTCCGGGAGATAAGTCGGGCAGATCGTCCTCGGAGAAGAAGCCCACGCCAATTGTTTCCGGGCCTGCGACGGGGGTCTGATCGTCGGAAACTTCGACGAGCCATACGCTACTGTAGATGTGATACTTGGCACGACTGCCCCAGAGACGGGAGTCGAAGACACCCAGCAACTGGGTAGCGGCCCCCTCTACGCCTGCCTCTTCGTAAAGCTCCCGCTCCGCAGACCGTGCCCACGTCTCGCCCACTTCGGTCGCACCGCCCGGCATCGCCCAGAGGCCGTTGTCCTCGCGCCTGATCAGGAGGATGCATCCATCACGGAATACGGCCGCGTCGGCGGCGACGTAGGGGGTCGCGTGGGGCAGGCTCCCCTCGTACTCCTTCAAGACATCGTCCGGCGTCCTCTTCTCCATCGCGGCGATCAGCCGGGCGCTCTATGAGAGAGTGCGGGTGTACCTCTCACGGTCGTAGTCGTTCTCGGAGTAGTGCAGTCCCAGGTCGGAGATGCTGCGCAGCTCGTCGGCTATGAGGTAGATTTCTTGAGCTGCATCCATGTTGTTCGTTCCATCACCGGTCGGGCTAGCAAACTAGTAGCGGTTCCATTTGGTTCTGGCCCACCACCAAAGAGAACCCTCACCCTAGCCCTCTCCCACGACGGGAGAGGGGATAGATCGGCATCTGGCTGTTCGTCATATTCAGATTGAATCGGTACTAGGGTCACAAGATCATGGTAGACCATGTGTTCTTTCTAGTCAAATGGGATTCTTGGCGTTCCTGCCTTTCGGAACACCTAGATTCTACGATCATTAAAGCCAGCGGCAGGGCGGGTTTGAAGCCCGCCCCTACCAAGCAATGGTCTTGTTGACTTTCAAAGTTGGCGTGCCAGCCTACTAGTCGATGAGGCGGACTTGCTCGCGGAGCTGGGCGAAGTCGAAATCGGGTTGGTTGCGCAGGGCGGTGAGGACGAGGCTCACGACGATGGAGACACCGAGCGCGGCGGCGAAGCTTACGAGGAGCTGGCTGGCGAAGTCTATGGTGATGATCCAACCGGTGAGATAGGGCGCCTCCGGGGTTGGGAAGAAGAGAATCCCGGCGACCAGTCCGAGCGCGCTGGCGGTAAGGGCGTCGCTCCCCGAGTAGCGGGGCGCGTACAGGCCCCAGAATACGGGGAACACGGCGGCGGCGCAGACCATGTCGGCTATGAGGAACAGGTAGAGGACGCTGTATCCCTGCGAGGCGATGAGTATCGCGGGGATGATGAGAACCACCGTGATGGCGCGAGAGGAACTGAGCACGGTCGCTCCCTTCAATTCGGGCTTGAACCGCGCGAGGTCGGTGGTAACGACGCTGGCGATGCCGTTGAGGAGCGTGTCGAGGCTGCTCATCACGAGGACGAGTGCCAGGACGAGGACGAGTATGACCGCCCAGGTCGGGAGCACACCGACAATCAGGGAGAACATGGCCACCGAAGCGTTGTCTCCGACGAGGTCCTTGCCGACGGTCATGATTCCGGCAATACCGCCGATAATGACCATCGGGATGACGACCACCCCCGCCGCTGTGAAGCCCCTGCGGAGGGTCCGATCGTCCTTGCTCGTGTAGACACGCTGCCAGAACCCCTGGTGGAACAAGTTGGCGGCGAGGATGGCGATTATCAGCGTGAGGCCGAAGTCGATGCCGGACTTGTTGGTGAAGGAAAGGAGATGCGGGGCTGTCTCGTTGACCGGTTCGAACACGGTGCCGAATCCGTCTACGGCAACCACGAGGGCGATGAATGTGATGAGCAGGAGGGGGATGACCAATACGAACTGGATTCCGTCCGTGAAGATTGAGGCGCGGATGCCTCCGTAGGCCGTGTATCCGACGGTGAGGAGGCCCACGATGAGCGCGGTCAGTAGCAGGGGAACGTCGGCGAGAAGGTTGAGGGCAAGGGAGATGCCGGTCAGCTCCGCCGACAGGAAGACAAACATGTAGAAGATGATTACACCGAGGGTGAAGACGTACATGGCGGGCCCGTAGCGGTACCAGACGAACTCAGTCAGAGAGTGGCCTTCCGGCATGACGCTCCGCATCTTTGGGCCGAGCCAGATGAACGCAATGAGGGGCGCGGCCTGGCCGATACCGTATCCGACGATGGCGGCTATGCCCGCCCAAGTGCCCGCTTCGGCGGGACTGAAGAGGATCCATGCTCCAGCAACGGAGGCGACGAGGGTCGCGGTGGCAAGCGTGCTGCCGGCGCTGTTGCGAGCGACAAGGTAGTCCTCGACTCCTCCACGTCCGCGGCGGGCGTACATGATTCCGGCGACCACGAATACGACGGCGGTAATGAGCGCGATGGGTACGGCGAGTCCTGCGTCCAGCATAGTTTCATCCTCCATCCGATCCGTTAACCAAGAAGGCCACCCTCTGATCGGGTGGCCTTCACGAAAGATGGACGATACCGCATCCCTTCGCTGGCATTACCCAGATCAGGTCGTGGGGTCGTCCCTCTCGTCGGGACCTCTCAGCCTGGCCTGCCCAAGCTCCCCCCGGGTCTATTCATTTTGGGGGAGTCTATGCGTGTGTGGGGGGTTTGTCAAGCCGCGAGGATTTTCGTAACTGGTCAGAGTTGGTGAGTTGGATACAGAAGACCCCCTCTCTGTATCTCTCCCGGCGGGGGAGAGATTGTAGATTCTTCGTCGCTGCGCTCCTCAGAATGACAGCAGGAGGACAATTTCTGCATATCTCACCGACTCTGTACAGCTACGGGTTTGGGATGAGGTAGGTCGCCTCTTGCCTTGGCGAGTCTCTCTTCCAACTGATCTGAAGACTGGGACGGGGGCTGCCAACGGTTCATTAGCAGTGCTGTCTCGTTGTTCCCTGACAATTGGAGTAGAAAGTAATGAGTATTGCGTAGGACTTGGGGGTTCATCGCAAGTGGAAGGGAAGCGTGGAGAGCCTTGGGGGTCTCTTTTGACCTGACATTTCCTGACATTTCCTGACAGTGGGAGTAGATAGTAGCGAGTATTGCGTAGGACTGGGGGGGTCTCTTTTGACCTGACATTTCCGGACATTTCCTGACAGCGGGAGTAGATAGTAGCGAGTATCGCGTAGGACTGGGGGGTCTCTTTTGACCTGACATTTCCGGACATTTCCTGACAGCGGGAGTAGATAGTAGCGAGTATTGCGTAGGACTGGGGGGTCTCTTTTGACCTGACATTTCCGGACATTTCCTGACAGTAGGAGTAGAAAGTAGCGAGTATTGCGTAGGACTGGGGGGTCTTGTTTGACCTGACATTTCCGGACATTTCCGGACAGTGGGGGCAGAGAGTATTTCGTGTTGGGCGAGGCCGGTAGGACGAGATCCTTAGATTCCTCTCTCCGCTCCGCTCAGCTTGAAATGACCGGCATTGGAGTTTTGCGACGGTCTCACCAATGTCTGGGCAGGGGGCATACTTCCGTGTGAATGACATGAGGATAGAATAGTACGTGTGTTCTCTTCTGTCAAATTCAATTTGGCTTCGCCGGAGGAACCAGGGCGAGGAGGAAGATGCGAGCACACAGTCTCGCCTTCAAACAAAGTGTGCGCTACAGTTCGGGAGAGTGTTAGGGTAGTCGGCGCTAGAATCAATCGCGACCGTCGTGCTGCGGCGAAGGGAAGTGTTGGATGGAGGTATTGATCGAGGGCAGCTCTCGGCTGGATATCGAACTGGATGGGGAGCAGGTTGAGCGGTTCAGGACGTACTATGACGAGTTGATAGCTTGGAACCGGAACGTCAATTTGACGGCGGTTACGAGCTGGGACGAGGTGCAGGAACGGCACTTTCTTGACTCGCTGGGCGTGGCTTCGGCGCTGCCGGATCCTGTTCTTGACGGGAGCGCTAGAGTGCTGGACGTGGGCAGTGGGGCTGGTTTTCCGGGACTGCCACTCAAGATCGCCTACCCTCGAGCCGATCTGACGCTGCTGGAAGCAACGGCCAAGAAGACTGCGTTTCTTTACCACGTTGTGGATAAGCTCGGACTTCAGGGGGTTGAGGTGGTGACGGGTCGGGCTGAGGGGGAGGCGCACAGGTCGGAGATGCGGGAGCAGTTCGGTGCGGTGGTCTCACGGGCGGTGGCGAGACTGGACGTACTGGCGGAGCTGTGTCTGCCGTTTTGCTCGGTAGGCGGGAGGATGATCGCGCAGAAGGGGCCGAAAGTAGAGGAAGAGCTTGGGCAAGCCAGGAGGGCCATCGACACTCTGGGCGGCCTCTTTGATGATCGTGATATGCTGGTTGCGCCACTGGTCGGAGTGGGGACTCTCGTCACAATCGAAAAACACCGTCCCTCGCCTGCCAACTATCCGAGACGGCCGGGCATACCCTCCAAGCGCCCCCTATAGCTACCGTCAATCATACGCTCAATGAATCGCTCACGCCCCCCTCTCTGTATCTCTCCCCCGGCGGGGGAGAGACTTATTGCAGTGACCCATGCAAGGGGCATTACTACGCAGGCGACGTACGATTATGCCCCGAGATAGCGGCGACAATTCACCGTCGGTCTCCCTCCGGCAACGGGTCCTCTCTCCGTACACTCTCCTCTCTCTAGTTGTAGCGGTCGCGTTCCTCTACTTTCTGGCTGTCCGGTTCGATCTCGATTGGGAGCAGACGTGGAGCAATATCAAGGGTCTTGATCCGGTGTTGTACGCGCTGGGGTTGCTTCTCTACTACCTCAGTTTCGTATTTCGAGGGGTGCGCTGGCGGATCCTCTCGCGAAGCGCGGGCATCGAGGAGATTGCTGATGCCAGGACACCATCGGTGTGGCGATATTCCCAGCTCATCGTCGTCGGCTGGTTCGTCAACTCGGTGGCGTGGCTGAGGCTGGGGGACGCCTATCGCGCCTATGCCCTATCCGACGAGGCGCGAACGGGGTTTTCGTGGAGCCTCGGCACGATATTCGGCGAGCGGGTCATGGACATGATCACCGTATTCGTCCTGATCGTGGTGGGGGCCTTGGCGTTCTCAGTGACGGCGGACGTTTCGGGGACGGTGTACGTGGTCGGGGCAGCGTTTGTGATGGCGCTGGCGCTCATTGGGGTTCTCGTCGTGATGCGCGGATACGGCCAACGATGGGCGCGATTCCTTCCTGACAGATTGGAGAGTGCATACCGTAGATTCCATGACGGCGCGCTCGGCAGCTTCGGTCAACTGCGGGTACCGTTCCTGCTCAGCTTCGTGGGATGGATACTGGAGGTCGGAAGGCTCTACTTTGTGGTGCAGGCGCTAGACTTCGATGTGTCGCTCTCGCTGATCCTCATCGCCGCGCTGGGTCATGCACTGTTAAGCACGGTGCCGACGCCGGGCGGAGTCGGCGCCGTCGAGCCGGGGGTCACCGGTCTGCTCGTGCTTGGAATGGCGAGGCACGACGCGGCATCAGTCGCGCTGGTCGACCGCTCGATCACTTATTTGAGCATCATCGTGATTGGGGGCCTGGTATTCCTGGCGTGGAACCTTACGAGGTCACGGAGGAAGAGCGAGAGGGTTCGTGCGGCGGAAGAGTAGACATGCCCATCCGCTCCGTATCGCAGGCCCATCTAATCTTGACCACTGTTCAATGCCCTCGTACCCTTTAGCGTTAGAGATTCGACACCCATTAGACGTCCAATGTATGCGACGGGTGGACCGTCTGCAAATCGTACACTTGGGGGACCGCAAATGACCATCGCAGCCGAACGACATATGCTGAAGAGGAAGAGCGCCGCACTTAGCCTGGGGCCCGACCGTGCGCCGGCGCGTTCGATGCTGCGGGCAGTAGGGCTTCGGGACGAAGACATGGAGAAGCCGTTCGTGGCGGTAGCGAACCTCGCGAGCGATGTTACTCCCTGCAACGTGCATCTGACACGCATCGCTGAACGAGCGAAGGACGGTCTATGGGCGGCAAACAGTGTGCCCTTCATGTTTGGCACCATTACCATCAGCGACGGAATTTCGATGGGGACGGAGGGGATGAAGGCATCGCTGGTAAGCCGCGAGGTCATAGCGGACTCGATCGAGACGGTGTGCTTCGGGGAGAGCATGGATGGGCTGGTCGCCGTGGCGGCGTGTGACAAGAACATGCCGGGCTGCATCATGTCGATGGCGCGGCTGAACATCCCTTCGATATTCGTGTACGGAGGGGCGATCCTGCCGGGCAACTTCCACGGCAAGGACATCAACATCCAGGATATGTTCGAGGCGGTCGGATCGTGGTCTCGGGGGCAGCTTTCGGAAGACGACCTCACGGGGATGGAGAAGGTGGCGTGTCCGGGCGAGGGAGCATGCTCCGGTATGTTCACGGCGAACACGATGTCGTCCGCCATTGAGGCGATGGGCATGTCACTGCCGGGAGCGGCGTCCATACCCGCAGTCGACCGACGCGGTGAGGGAATCGCGTATGAAGCGGGCGAGGCCCTCTACAAGCTCCTGGAGCGTGACATCAAGCCGCGCGACATCATCACGAAAGAGTCGCTTGAAAACGCCATGATGGTCGTCCTGGCCATGGGCGGGTCTACCAACGCGGTGCTGCATCTGCTGGCGATAGCGCACGAGGCGAAGGTCGAGATGAGCATCGACGACTTCGACCGGCTGAGCCGCAAGACGCCGTACATGACCGATCTTCGTCCGGGTGGGCAGTACGTGATGTCGGACGTAGACAGGTCGGGTGGCATTCAGGTCGTTATGAAGGAACTGCTCGACGCGGGACTGCTGCACGGAGACTGCATGACGGTAACGGGCAAGAGCATGGCCGAGAACTTGGGAGAAATGGACATCAGCGCGCCGGACTGCAAGGTGATCTATCCGGCGGCCAAGCCACGCAGCAAGACCGGTGGACTGGTAATCCTCAAGGGGAACCTCGCGCCTGACGGGGCCGTCATGAAGGTGGCGGGGACGAAGCACCTCGCCCATGAAGGGCCGGCGAAGGTATACGACGGGGAGCGCGCCTGCTTCGAGGCGGTGACGAGAGGCGAGATCGTGAACGGCGACGTGGCCATCATCCGGTACGAAGGCCCGAAGGGGGGGCCGGGGATGCAGGAGATGCTTGCGGTGACCGGCGCGATCATGGGTCAGGATGACCTCGGCTCGAACGTGCTGCTCATTACGGACGGGCGGTTCTCCGGGGCGACTCACGGGCCGATGATCGGTCACGCGGCTCCCGAGGCCGCGGTCGGCGGCAATATCGGTCTCGTTCAGGACGGGGACACGATTCGCATGAACGTCGAGACGCGCGAACTCAGCGTCCTCGTATCCGACGAGGAGATCGAGAGACGGCGCAAGTCGTGGAAGGCCCCGGTATCGCGCTATGAGCGCGGGGTGATGGCGAAGTACGCCCGGCTTGTGGGTTCGGCTTCACAGGGAGCGGTGACTTCGTAGGCTGCCTCCGCAGACTTCACTGCGTCCTACGAGAGGGCATTGCCGGTGGAAAATGAGACACACTAACAGTGATCTGGCAGATTTGCGCCCGCCAGCTGTCTTCTCGTGTGTTCCCAAGCATGAGATGGCGTTCAGGTGTGCCAATACCACCTTGTTTCAGAAGCACGCATCGGATAAGGTCGTACGTGGAGAATTGGATAGTGTCTCAGTAGCGTGGAGGACGGTCTAATGACCGAAGTACTAGCCCGCATCAGCGCACGAAGACCGTGGGTCACCATCGGCATTTGGGTGTTGTTCGTGGTGATCGGGCTCGGCCTGAGCGGAACGTTTCTCGGAAGTGCCACGACCACCGACTTTCGGCTGGGGGGCAGCTACGAGTCGGAGCGTGCCGCAGCCATACTAGAGGACAAGCTACGAGGGCCCGAGAAGCTAGCCGAGATCGTCATCGTGCACTCGGCGACTCTGACGGTTGACGACGCTGTTTTCCGCGCAAAGGTCGAGGCATTACATGAAGAGATAACCGCGCTGGGAACCGGGACGATTTCCGGTGGCATAGACGACCAGCCACTGTCCCACTATTACCAGGCCATCGACGCCGGGCCACTCATTGCTCCGGAGGCGTTGGTGCAACTGCTCCCCCTTCTCGTTTCTGCCGACCGAAGCGCAGTCCTGATGCACTACACCTTGACCGGCACGTCCCAGGAGGCCACGGCCAATGTCGTGGACGTGATTCACGTGGTGGAGGAGGCGAGTGAAGCGGACGACTTTGTCGTGCTCATCGGAGGGGACGCAAGCACCGCCTTCGAGAACAACGAGCTAGCGGAAGAAGACCTGCAGAAGGGCGAGCGGTTCGGCGTTCCCGTTGCGCTGCTGGTGCTGCTGGTGCTCTTCGGGGCGGTAGTCGCCACACTGCTTCCGCTGGGACTGGCGGCGGTCTCGATCGTCATCGCGCTGGCGGCGGTGGCGGTCATTGGGCAGCAGTTCCAGTTGGTCTTCTTCGTCACCATTATGGTCGTGATGCTGGGCCTAGCCGTGGGCATCGACTACTCGCTGCTTATCGTGTCACGCTTCAAAGAAGAGATGAGGCATGGCATGTCCACGGGAGACGCGGTCGCCAAGACGGGGGGGACGGCGGGCCGCACGGTGCTGTTCAGTGGGGCAACCGTGGTGCTCGCGCTCGTCGGGCTGCTTATCGTCCCCGCGTCGTTCTACCAGTCGCTCGCCTTGGGGGCGATACTGGTGGTAATCGCTTCTCTCGCAGCCACGCTCACCCTTCTGCCCGCGGTGCTGGCGCTTCTGGGACCTAGGATTGACCTGCTGACCATTCCATTCCTCACCCGGTTCTCTCTGAAGGGCGCGGACACGTCCCAGGGCGGGTTTTGGGACAAGATCACGCTCATGGTCACAAAGCGGCCGGTCATCAGTCTCCTCATTGTGGGAGTTCCGATGCTCGCGCTTTCGTACTTCTACCTGGAGATCCGCACGGGTCTTAACGACGTCAACACCTTCCCCGACAAGGCCGAGACGAAGAAGGCCTTTCTGTTGATGGAAGAGAAGTTCTCCTTTGGGACCGTCAGCCCGGCGGGGTTCCTGAGCCCGGCCGAGATAGTAGTCTCCGGGAACATCGACGATCCGCAGGTAATGGCAGCGATTGGGCGGGTGCAGCAGTCCCTTGTGGAGGACACCACGTT
>JAPOPA010000222.1 GCA_026713145.1 Chloroflexota bacterium | reverse complement strand
CGCTCCAGCGACTGCGTTCGGTTCTTACGCGGGTGATGACCTCTTCTTTATTCATCAGACTACCCCTGCGTCTCGCAACGATTCGATCTCCTCGACCTCGTAGCGCCAGCTTTGCCGTCCTTCGGCGGTGGCGTACCAGGGGTCACCGATCCCGTCGACGAGGGCGAGCATGGCGTCCCACGAGTCGTCAGCCATTCGCCTCTTGAGACAGACTCCCTGAGGGAGACGTCTTGGCGTGAGGGTAAATGGCCCCTCTCTACGAGGGGGGACCCCCTACACCAGCAGCCGAAGCGGGTGCTCGAGATACTCCTTAAGCTGCACGATGAACTGCGCGCCCTCGGCTCCGTCGGAGACCCGGTGGTCGACCGACAGCGTGGCGGACATCATCTCTCGCACGACGACGCTGTCGCCCTGAACGACGGGCCGCTTCTGCACGGTGCCAATCGCAAGCACGGCTGACTGCGGCGGCTGGATGATCGCGACGAAGCTCGTCACGTCGAACATGCCCATGTTGCTGATGCTGAACGTCCCGCCCGTGTACTCCTCCGCGTGCAGCGTACCGCTCTGAGACCGCTTGACGAGGTCTTTGCTGGCCGAGGAAATCTCCGTAAGCGACTTGTCGTCGCAATCGAGAATCGCCGGCATGATGAGACCGTTCTCATCCGCAATCGCGATTCCGATGTTGATCGAGTCGTGCATCCGGATGCCGTCGTCGGTGTACGACGAATTGAACCTCGGGTACTCCTTTATCGTGTGGACGCACGCCTTGATGACGAGGTCGTTCACACTCACTCGCGCGTCACCCTCCAAACTCGCGTTGATCTCCTTGCGCAGCGACATAGCCTCCGTCATATCGATGTCGGCCGTCACGTAGAAATGAGGAATCGTCGTCTTGCTGCCCACGGTCGTACGCGCTATCTGCTGTCTCATGCGCGTCAGTGGCACAAGCGCCATGTCATCCGTTTCCGTTTCCGGCTCGGGTTCGGGTTCTTCCGCCTCTTCAACTTCCTCCGGGGCCTCCATGTCAGGTTCTTCTTCCACGGCCTCGACAGGCTCTTCATCTTCCGGGATCGGCTCCTCTTCGGCCTCGGCCGGAGCCTCTTCGACGGCTTCAGGAGCTTCCTCTTCCGGCATGGACGGCTCTTCCATTGCCTCCGGAGCCTCCTCAGGTTCTTCTTCCTGGGGTTCCTCCGCAGGAACTGGCATGGGCTCCGCGGCCAATACGTCCGACCTGAGAATTCGCCCGCCCGGACCGGTACCCTCGACGGTGTTTAGATCAACCCCTCGCTCCGCCGCTAGTCTTCGGGCAATAGGTGACGCTCGAACTTCGCTCGGCGATGCAGGTAGAGGTATCGCTGCCGCCTCGGCCTCGGCCTCCTCGGCTTCGGGCGCCTCTTCCGTGTCCGCCTCCGAAGGCTCCTCCGCCATGGGCTCCTCCTCAGGAGCCTCCTCATCTCCGCCCCCGCCAGCCGCAAGGGTCTCGCCCTCGGCCCCGACCGTGGCTATCGACTCACCGACCGCCACCGTCGTGCCCTCATCCACCAGCAGTTCCAGGAGGACGCCCTCCGCCGTCGACTCGAATTCGACAACAGCCTTGTCGGTCTCGATCTCGGCTACGGCCTCGCCCAGCGACACCTCGTCGCCCACCGACTTGAGCCAGCGCACGAGCGTTCCTTCCTGCATGTCGTAGCCCATTTGGGGCATGTTCAGATTGGTTGCCAAGAGTCGCCTCCTCAGAGACTGTAGAGTTTTTCGATCTCCGCGATGATGCGGTCCGCGTCAGGTATCTGCAGGTCTTCTAAATTCGCATTGTATGGTGCTGGCACGTCGTGTCCGCTGACTCGACCCACCGGCCCGTCAAGGTAGTCGAATGCCGCCTCATGGACGGTGCTCGCGATCTCGGCGGAGAACCCGCCCGTCCGCCAGTTTTCCTCCACGATAACGACCCTGTTCGTCTTCTCGACCGACTGCACGATGGTATCGGTGTCCAGCGGCTGAAGCGTGCGCAGGTCGATAACCTCCGCCTCCACGCCGCGCTCCGCCAGCCGGTCCGCAGCCTCCAGGGACGTGTACACCATCCGCCCATACGCCGCCAGCGTGATGTCCGTCCCCTCGCGCCTCACCGCCGCCTGGCCCATCGGCACCGTGTAATGCCCATCCGGCACCTCGCCCCTCTTGCCGTACAGCAGGCCGTGCTCCGCGAAGATAACAGGATTCGGGTCCGCGATGGCCGTGCGGAGCAGCCCCAGCGCGTCATACGGGTCTGAGGGAACGCACACCTTCAGCCCGGGCACAGAGGCGTACCAACCCTCGAAGTTCTGTGAGTGCGTCGCCGCGAGACGGCCTCCACCTCCCGTGACGGCGCGGATCACCAGCGGCACCTTGATCTGTCCGTTCGACATATAGCTCATCTTGGCCGCGTGGTTTACCACCTGGTCGATGCCCAGGAGCATGAAATTGATCGTCATCATCTCAACGATGGGACGCATCCCCGCCATCGCCGCGCCCGTCGCGGCACCGATAATCACCGACTCTGCTATGGGGCAGTCGCGGATGCGTTCCGATCCGAATTCCTCGAAGAACCCGCGCGTCACCGCGTAGCTCCCCTGGTACACTCCTATGTCTTCTCCCATCAGGAAGACGCGGTCGTCCGTCTCCAGGGCCTCTTGCAGTCCCTTTCGGATCGCTTCCCTTATGATGAGTTCAGCCATTGATGTTCGTCTCTTTGTGCGCTAGTCCGCGTACACGTGATCGAACAGCGCCTCCGGAGGTGGTTCCGGGCTGTTCTCCGCAAACTCGACGGCCTCATCGACCACCGCGCGCGCCTCGCGGTCCATCTCGACGAAGTCCGACTCTTCCATGATGCCCTCGGCCATTGCGAGATTCCGCAGGTTGCCGAGGGGATCGTTATTCTCTCTCCACGCGCCGATCTCGTCCCTCGAGCGATACGCTTGCGCGTCCGCCACCGAGTGGCCGCGGAACCTGTACGTCATCGCCTCAACGAAGACGGGCCCGCTGCCTGAACGGACCCGCTTGACGGCCTCGTCGGAAGCTTCCCGTACCCCTAGCACGTCCTGGCCGTCCACGTTCGTCCCCGGTATGTTGTACGCCGCGATGGCATCCTAGATTTCCTTGCCCCCCGCCCGCGCCCGCTCAATATGCGTGCCCATGCCATATAGGTTGTTCTCCAGGAAGAACACCACCGGCAGATTCCACAGCGCCGCGAGGTTCAGAGACTCGTGGAACTCGCCCTCGTTCACCGATCCGTCACCGAAGAAGCACATGACGATACGGTCCTCGTCTCGCGTCTTGATAGCGAGCGCTAGGCCCACCGCCAAGGGTAGCTGCCCCGCGACAATGGCGTGACCGCCCCAGAACCTCTTCGACACGTCGAACAGGTGCATCGAGCCGCCCTTGCCGCCGCTGACGCCGGTCGCTTTGCCGTAAAGCTCCGCCATCACTGCGTTGGGGTCGAGACCCTTCGCCAGCGCGTGGCCGTGGTCCCGGTAGCTGGTAATCACGTCGTCGTCCGGCCTCAGCGCCGAGATGGCGCCGACCGCGACCGCCTCCTGACCTATGTACAGGTGCAGAAAGCCCTTGATCTTCTGTTCCTGGTACTTGACCTGGCTGAACTCTTCGAAAATGCGGATAGTCTGCATCTGTCGATAGAAATCGGCCACCTGCGTCTTATCCAGTGTCGTTGCCAGCGCCATATTCCGCTCCGACCCGTTTGCGTCTTCTTACGTCCTTCCGTTCTTGGGCCAATAGCTCGGCCCCGGAGGGCCCCGCCTAGATGTGTACTGCCTCGCCGTCTGCGGCCAGCGCCGCCTCCTTGATCGTCTCCGACAGCGTCGGATGCGGATGGACCAGCCATCCCAACTCTTTGCTCGTGCTCTCCAGAAGCCGCGCCATGCCAAGCTCGCCCAGGAGCTCGGTCACCTCCGCGCCGATCATGTGCCCGCCGAGTATGTCGCCGATCTCGTCGTCCACAACCACCTTGACGAATCCCTCCGACTCGGCAAGCGCCAGGGCCTTCCCGCTCGCGATGAAGGGGAACTTCCCGACCCTAACAGTATACCCCCGCTCTTCCGCCTGCTCCTGAGTAAGACCGAAGCTGCCGATCTGCGGCCTGCAGTAGGTGGCGCGCGGGATGAAATCGTAGTCGAGCGGCTGAGGTTCGAGCCCCCCCATGTGCTCCACTGCCGTCACGCCCTGCGCCGACGCCACATGCGCCAGCAACATCTTGCCGGTCACGTCGCCTATCGCGTAAATGTTCGGCACCGTCGTCTGCATCATCTCGTCTATGGAGATGTACCCGCGCTCGACCTCGACGCCGACCGCCTCCAGGCCGATGCCTTCCACGTTGCCCTGCGCTCCGACGGCCACCAGCACCGTGTCGCACTCGATGTCGGACGTGCCTTTCTCGTTCGTAACGGTCACTGTCGCCATGCTGCCCGACACCTTCACCTCATCAACGCTCGAACCCACCATCGAAGTGATGCCCTGGCGTCTGAACGAGCGCAGGAGCTGGTTGCTGACCTCCTCGTCCTCTGTCGGAACGAGACGAGGCATTAGCTCCACCAGCGTGACCTCGGTGCCGTACTTGCTCCACAAGTAGGCGAACTCCGCCCCTGTCGCCCCTGCCCCAACGATGACCGCCCGCTTGGGCGCCTCTCGCCGTTCCAGGGCTTCGCGGCTCGTTATCACCACCCTGCCGTCAATTGGCAGATTCGGAAGCTGGCGAAATCGCGCGCCCGTGGCGATGATGATGTTCTTGGCCGAGAGCGTCTCGCCGGCTCGCTGGACATCGACCGTGTTCGCGTCCTTGAGCGACCCGTAACCCTCGATCACGGTAACGTTGTTCTTCTTCAGGAGAAAGGCGACGCCGTCCGTAAGGCGCTTGACGACTCGCCGACTGCGGTCGATGGCCTTGCCGAAGTCGACGCGCACGTTGTCGAATACGATCCCGAACTCGTCCGCGTGCTTCAGGAGGCTGACGACTTCGGCGTTGCGGAGGAGCGCCTTGCTCGGGATGCACCCCCAGTTGAGGCACGTCCCGCCGAGCTCCGACCGCTCGACTATCGCTGTGTTCATTCCCAGTTGCGCCGCCCTGATGGCGGCCACGTACCCCCCAACACCACTCCCTACGACCACTACGTCATATTCTGCCAATCGTACACCCCTGTTGACTCCGTCCTTCGCGTCGCGTCATATTCTACACCATCGGCATATACTCAAAAAGACACTGCCGGATGTCGAACGTGAGACTCCTTCGACCCTCATCCATTTCTTCGATCGCTCTAGATGTAGGAATCCGTTCGTCCTGAGCTTGTCGAAGGGTCGTGTTGTGCCAACCACGCCCTTGTCCCACAATCTCCCTCTCAAGCGGGACACTAGTACCGGTTCAATCTGAATGTGATGGATAGATATGTTGAAGTTTAGTGCGAGCGTCCTGAGTGGAGAAGCGCCAGTCTATGATGGCGACAGCCTCATTG
>JAPOPA010000211.1 GCA_026713145.1 Chloroflexota bacterium | reverse complement strand
GGCGCGCGAGTTGCTTGCCAAGAAGGGCGACCGCGTGATCATCGTTACGCCCAATTCCGAGACTGGAAACTGTGCATCGCAAGTATTCGATGAAGAGGCAACAACAGACAGATGCAGCTGGCAGATGAATGTGCTGGCCATCGTTGAGAACGGGGGGCTCGCAGGTGGTGGCGGTGGGAATCCCATAGCGATCGTCAGGCTTGATCTTGCACAGGCGATGATGGGTCAGCCGGGCAAGCACACCGAGATACTGATTTCCAACAAGGGCGGGTTGGAAGGCGGTCTAGAACTCTCCGATGAGGTGACACGCGATCTTCGCCTCAGGTTCTCCAACCGTGAGACGGCGCAAGAGATTTACCGTATTCTCGGCGACCCGCGTGCGCTCGCACTCTATGATTTTGCAATCGAGGGAGAGAACGCCTCCAGCGACCTGCAGGACGATATTGCGACTCTTCGGTCGGAGCTCGACCGGGGAACGATGTCTAACGAATTCATGTCGCTCGTGGCCGACCGGCAGTTCTCATCGACGCTGGTCACGATTCTGAGCCGAGGGGCGCTCGCCGAGGAGGCCGAACGTCTGAATGCGCTGAATCTGGAATTCTTCCGGCTGGCAGTCGACGACGTGAAGGCCGACCGTCTCGAACTCGCGGAACAGACCGGAAGCCAATTCATATCTTTGTTCTCGGTGTTTGGTTCGATCTCGATCATAGTAGGGCTTCTTCTCATCTTCCTGGTATTTGTGTTGCTGGCAGCGGCACGGTCCTCAGAGATCGGCATGTCGCGCGCGGTCGGCATGAGGCAAGGGCACGTCGTGCAGATATTCACCTTCGAGGGGGTGGCCTATACGGTGGCCGCCGCGCTTCTGGGAACGTTTGGAGGAGTGATAGCCAGCATCATCCTTGCGGGATTTCTGCAGAACGTGGTCTCGGCGGAGCAGTTCACGATCCACAACAGCTTCACGATACGGTCGGGCGTGATCGCCTTTTGCGCGGGCATCATTCTCACACTCGTGACGGTCTTCGTGTCGGCGTCCTGGGTGAGTCGCCTGAACATCATTGTCGCGATTCGGGGCCTGCGAGAAGAGACGGTGAAGCGGCGGAGCCTAGTCTCGCGGTTCGTCCGACAAGGGTGGCCGATCGTAATTGTGGGAGTGCTCATCATAGTCGTCGGTCTCGTGATTGACGAAGCGGTCGCCACGCTTGGGGTGGGGTTGAGTCTCTTCTACATTGGCGTAAGCGTAGTCGCAATTGGAATCGGTCAGCTGTTGCGGACGATATTGGGACGTTCGAATACAGCAGGCAGGGTGGTCGGCACGCTGGAGGGTCTGGGACTGCTGGTATTCTGGTCGCTGCCGCTGGACACCTACGACGCTCTGGTGGGGGAGTTGGAGGCGGGGCCTGAAATCTTCGTGCTGAGCGGCGTGGCGATGGTCGGGTCGGCCGTATGGCTCATCATGAACAATACTTCGATAATCGTCGCCATCGTCTACGGCATTCTCGGCAGGATCAACTCGCTCAAGGCGGTGATGAGGACGGCCGTTGCGTACCCGATGTCCGCTCGTTTCCTCACGGGTCTGACGGTGGCGATGTTCGCCATGATCATCTTCAACCTAATGATCTTCGCCATCCTCAACAACCTGGGGAATCTCGCCCGCGACGAGCCGACGCGAGTGACGGGCGGGTATGACATCACGGCGATCGTAAACCCGGAAAGTCCGATAGACGACTTCAAGCAGACACTCAAAGATGAGTCTGTTGGAAGCCGGACGGACATTCAGGTATACGCGGCGCAGGAAGTGGAAAAACGAGTCCACGACGCGGGCGGATCGGTGGTCGTGCCCGTGGAGGCGAGGCAGGTGGGCAGCGCCGACCTCGAATTCAGGGCACTCCAGCTCATGGCCGTGGACGATACCTTCCTCGAGGCGAACGAGTGGCGGGTCAGCCACTACGATCCATCGAGGCTGGTAGGTTCCGGGAACAACAATCGGGATATGTGGCTGGCTCTGAGAAGCGATCCTTCGCTGGCGATACTCAATCACACGGCGCTGCCGAAAGACGACTCGTTCTCGCCGAACGACCCGTTCGACCCGAACTTCGGAGGCTTCACGGCGGAGGGAGTCACGGCCAGCGGCCCCAGACGGATCAGGCCCTTCGAGGTCGAGATACGGCCCGAGGGCGGCGGGGAGCCGACGAAGCGGACGGTGATTGCGGTGCTGGAGTCACTGGCCGACCGGCTGGCAATCGAGCAACGCACCCGCGCAGACGCCCTGACTCAGGCGCGCCCGGCGACACTGTTCACCAGCGACGACGTTCTAACCGAGATTTCCGACGTGCCCGTTTACTTCAACAACTGGAATGTGCGACGCAGCGGCAGGGGAGAGAAGAACGTAACGGCGGAGGACGTGGCGGCCCGCATGGAGACGGCGTTCATGGACCGGAGTATGGTGGCAGTCTCCACGGAGCGAGAGCTTCAACTCAGCATGTCCCAGGACGACGCATTCAACCAGCTATTCCAAGGATTTATGGGCATAGGACTCATCGTGGGCGTGGCGGCAATCGGAGTGCTGTCGTTTCGCGCGGTGGAGGAGCGTCGACAGTCGATCGGGATGCTCCGGGCGTTGGGCTTCCGGTCGCGGATGGTGCTCATCCAGTTCCTGCTGGAGGCTTCGTTCGTAACGTTGATCGGCACGCTTCTCGGTCTCGTGCTGGGAACGATGACCGCATGGAACATCTTTAACGAGCTGGCGAGGCAGACGGACGGACTCCGTTTCGATATCCCCTGGATCAATGTTCTTATCATCGTGGGAATAGCGTGGGTGTTCTCGATAGCGATGACCACGTTGCCCGCGCTGCAGGCCGGGCGCATCTACCCGGCCGAGGCGCTCCGCTACGAGTAGCTTTCGAATCATGGCGACCGACGAACAGGTGCAGCGGGTGTTGGAGGTCTACTACGACGGGCTGTCGTGCACCGAGTGCGGTGCGTCTGTCCGCATTGGCGAGTACGAGTGCGCTCACTGCGCGATGGACTTCGAGGTGTTGTTGAGGGAGTGGGCGGGCCGTTTAGTTGACGGGCTTGGCGGTGAAGAGGGTGGTGTAAGAGAAAACATGTAAGATGGAACTGTGACCGAGCAGTTCATGAGCTTAGACAGGTTTGGAGAATGAAGATGCTTGAACCCACAACCGTCGAAGCACGAGACGGATACAAGATATGGCTCCAGTATTCGGACTGCACTTCAGGAGAGGTCGACCTGTCTGATTTGGCTGGCAGGAGTGCTTTTAGGGCGTGGGATGCACAGGGATGTCTTGAGGGTGTCCACGTCGCTCCACATAGAGCCATAGCGTGGAACGACGAGATTGAACTTTGTCCAGATGCGCTCTATTTGGAACTGACAGGTGATCTGAATTGATCCGGTCGGGTTAGTGGCAACAGACTCTGACGGTTCGTCCATTCTCTCTTTTCCATCATTATGTGAGTGACCCGACATGACCGAAGACCGATCCGAACTGCAAGGTCGGCTGTTGTGGGAGCCGACGTCTGAAGTCATCGAAGACGCGAATGTCACTGGCTTCATGCGCTGGCTCAGGGAGACGCGCGGGCACGACTTCGCGACCTATGACGAGCTATGGCGGTGGTCGGTCAGCGATCTCGAAGGATTCTGGGGGGCAGTCTGGGACTTCTTTGAAGTGCGCGCCAGGGCACCGTACGAGATGGTGTTGTCTACGAGAACGATGCCCGGGGCCGTATGGTTCCCCGGTGCGGAGTTGAACTATGCCGAGCACGCGCTTTCGCGCCGTGATGACCACGTCGCCATAGTTTCCGAGTCGGAGCTTCGTCCTCAGGAGAGCACTACCTATGCGGAGCTTCACCGGCAGGTCGCGTCGTTTGCGGCGGGGTTGAGGGCGATGGGGGTAGTGAAGGGCGATCGTGTCGTATCGCTGATGCCGAATGTGACTGAAACGGTGGTTGCGGCTCTGGCAACGGCTTCAATTGGGGCCATATGGTCGGCGTGCTCACCGGAGTTTGGATCTCGGAGCGTCATCGAGCGTTTCCGGCAGATCGAACCGAAGGTGCTGATTGCAGTGGACGGCTATAGATATCGAGGGAGAGACTTCGACAAGCGCGATGCCGTCCGGGAGTTGGAGCGTAACCTGCCCACTCTAGAGGCCACCGTGGTTCTGCCGTACCTGTCGGACAGTCCAGATCTTTCGGCGCTTTCGCGGCCCATGTTGTGGAACGACGTTCCTGTAGATTCCGTCGACATTGAGTTCGAGGCCGTACCTTTCAATTATCCGCTCTGGGTGTTGTATTCCTCGGGTACGACCGGTCTTCCCAAGCCGATCGTGCACGGGCACGGGAATGTCTTGCTCGAACACCTCAAGACACTCAGCCTACACATGGACCTCGGCGAGAACGACAGGTTCTTCTGGTACACGACGACCGGCTGGATGATGTGGAATTTTCTTATAGGCGGACTGCTGATTGACGCAACGGTCCAGCTTTACGACGGCGATCCATCATATCCCGACCTGAACCGCCTCTGGAGCTTCGCCCACGACACCGGAACAACGTACTTTGGTACGAGCGCGCCCTTCATTCACGGTTGCCTGAAGGAGGGCCTCAAGCCGAATGAGGCGTTTGACCTCTCTGGGATACGGGGAGTCGGTTCGACAGGGGCGCCGCTGTCTCCCGAGGGGTTCGTGTGGGTGTACGAGAACGTTAACGACGACCTTCTCCTCGGGTCGTTCAGCGGCGGCACGGACGTGTGCACAGGTTTCGTTGGACCGTCGCCTCTCCTGCCCGTGCACGCGGGGGAGATCCAGTGCAGCTGCTTGGGCGCCAAGGTGGAGGCCTTCGACGAGGACGGCAATTCGGTGACCAATGAAGTGGGCGAGCTGGTTTTGACGGAGCCGCTGGTTTCGATGCCCCTGTTCTTCTGGAACGACGAGGACGGCACGCGATTTCGGGAGAGCTACTTCGAGATGTATGAAGGTGTGTGGCGACACGGGGACTGGGTGGAGGTTACCGACCGCGGCACGTTTGTCATTTCGGGTCGTTCAGACTCCACGCTGAAGCGATCAGGCATCCGCATGGGGACGAGCGATTTCTATCGCGTCATTGAAGACATGGACGAGGTGGCAGACAGTCTGGTTGTGGACACTTCGGGGATCGGAGATGCGGGACGCCTCCTGCTATTCCTCGTGATGAAAGAAGGATTCACCCTCGACGACGACTTGAGGAAGGCAATCGCGCTCAAGTGCAGGACGGAACTTTCTCCCCGGTGGCCGCCTGACGAGGTTCACGCGATAGACGAAGTACCCCGCACGTTGAACGGCAAGAAGGTCGAGGTACCGGTCAAGCGGATTCTCTCAGGGCGCGATGCGAATCAGGCCGTCAGTATGGACGCCATGGCAAACCCGGAGAGTCTACGGTTCTTTATCGAGATGGCGAAGTCTCGCATGTAGGGAGCGGGAGACTCACCACAGAGAACGCAGAGGGCATAGAGGGGAAGACTGGGTGTATCGTTCAGGTCACAGGGCCATTCCTGGAAGATGAGCACTTTAGATTCCGTCACTACGCTTCGCTACGTTCGGAATATCTCTTGTGGGTGGCAACCCTCACCACCTGGAATGAAAATAGCGGAGTAGGGCGATTCGCGAATCGCCCCTACGGGAGGTTATTTTCAGAAGAATGGACAGGTGTGTGGGTCGTGCTGAGGCATCCTCGTCACGAGAGGGAGAAAGCGCCAGCCGGACGCAGTTACAGTTGTTCGCCGATGGGGACGGGCGGCTGCTTGTAGCCCAAGAGCAGCTCGGCATGGAGGAGGACTCGGTCTTCCACACGCTCGGCGAGGATGTGATTGGGGACTACCTCCACCGAATTCTCTCCTCGTCGCACGGCTTCGACGGGAATGTCGAACTCGAACCAGTAGTGGGTGTTGATGCGCCCTGGGAATCCGGCCCTGGCGATGCCGTATGAGACAAGACCGCCGTAGAAGTGGGTGATGTTGCGAGGTTCGACGGTGAGCGTCGCGCCGTTGAACTTGAAGGTAAGCTTGTCTTCCATGCCGGTTTGCACGATTCGTACGCGAAGGGTAACCCGTTCCAGTTCGTCGTCGGCGCGGGCGGAGTCCACGTCGTCGCTAACGGCTATGGGCACCGTTGCCGGTTCACCCTGTTTCAGGACTACGGGCAGGTTGCGCTCCAGGGCGTACGGTTCTGACTCCTGTTGCGCTTTGACGTAGTGCTTGTTCTTGCGGGCGTAGATGTCGGGGTCGGAGAGCTCACGCATGACGAGGTACTCACGCTCGGAGTGGGGCCAGTCGAGGGACGAGAGGTAGATGCCGTCGGACCCGGCGGCGACGTGGTTGCTAGCTGCGGCGCGGTACATCTCGATGGTCGGATCGTGGTGGCGGTCGTCGTAGGGTGTTCTGCCGAGGTGGGAGTAGACGAGCGCTCCACTTGCGCGGGCCTCCTCGGCGATCCATGCGTGGTCGGAGTCCTGGTCGAACTGGAATCCGCCGTAGTCGACGACGACAAGGTCGACGAACCCCTCACTTATCCAGCTTCTCACGTCCATGCCTACGGAGAGGTTGGCGTCCTCGCGGGGATGCACGCGGGCGGCCAGCATGAGCTTTTCGCCACGGCGTTCCCCGATGCGGTCGAGGAGAGCGCGGATGTCTCCCATGAACTCGGTGAGCAGGGGAGTGTTCTTTTCGATTTCGGACTGCCGGAAGAAGGTGCGCACGTAGTCGTCGATCTCGATGCCGTCCGCACCGTAGCGGTCGCATACTTCCTCGATGATAGCAAGGCGTTCGTGGCGAACTTCGGGAATTGCGAAGTTGAGGCACGTGGAATTCCCGGGATCGGCGGAGTCTTCGCCGATCATGTATTCGGGGTGCTCCTCCTTGAGCTTGGAGAACATGTAGCGGTTCGCGTTCAGACCGCCGCCAGTCCCACGCTCGTTGATGCGGAGGCTGCAGACGATCTGGATGTTCTTCTCGTGGGCGCGGTCGATGACGACTTGCAGCGGATCAAGGCCGTCCGCGAGGGCGCGTTCGAGGTTTTTTCCCGCGCGCCACCACATGATGCCGGAGTTGTGGTCGGTGACGCCCTCGCCCCAGCGTTTGCCGACGCGGGTGTCGTGGAGAAAGGTTGCGCCGGAGGCCAGGCCAAAGGAGAGGGTGTCGACGCCGGTGCCGAGTATCTCGTCGACGGGCTGCTGGAGGACGTGCCGGCTGAGGGGCGGGTCGTAGCGGTACATGAGGTAGTGGCGCGCGTCGTTGTAGTAGATCAGCTTGGGTTTTCGCATGGTGGGTCCTCCGGAGTGCGTTCTTGCATCCATATTCGGGGTCAAAGCTCTTGTGATGCTCTCTTGAAGAGAGCGATGTTTTTGTCTATGTCGTCCATGGCTTCTATGGACTCTCCGCGGGCAGCCTTTAGGTGAAGGTCTAGGGAATGCTCGCAGGAGTTTGCAATGTAGTTGATGAACTCGGTCAGGTCTTCCGTCTTGTCAGCCTTTTCAAGTTGACCAAGGTACCCATCCTGGTCGTCGTGGCGAATGAGGGATACAGTATAGCCGTGCTTGATGAGGATCATGTTCATCAGGAGACGGGCCATTCGGCCGTTGCCGTCGTCGAAGGGGTGGATGCGTACGAAGCGGTAGTGGAAGGTCGCGGCGATGATGATGGGGTGCTCGCCTTCGCTCTCCTTGGTCCTGTACCAGTCTATGAGGTCGCCCATGGCCGACTTGACCTGATCGGGAGGGGTGAAGTAGTAGGTCTCGCCCGTCGATGTCGTTACGTTGTTGGGCGTAGTCTTGTAGTCGCCAATCGAAATTGTTCGTGTGACTCGCTGCCCTTCAGGAGTTTCCGCCTCCTTCTCGTAGGGTTCCTTCAGGAGGATGCGGTGGAGATTGCGGATGAAGACCTCGTTGAGTTCACGGTCGTCCGTGATCGCGTCTTCGATTGCCTTCACGGCAGTGTCATGACCCTTGATGTCCAAGTGATCGCGTAGGGGCTTGCCCTGCGCTGTTAGCCCTTGCAGGATGAGGCTGCGAGTCTCGCCGTAGGTGAGCGTGTTGCCCTCGATGGCGTTCGAGTTGTAGTTCGCCTCAAGCCTGAGCTTTTGCTGAACCTGGCCGAGCGCGTCCGGTGGGAGGGGACGCAGGGCGTCGAGTTCTTCTTTGAGCCGGGTGATGGCGTCGAGTGGGTTGGTCATGTCAGTTCTAGTATCGGTTCCAAGTGGTCTTGGTTGTCTACTCAGTGCACCTACACCCTCACCCCCGTATCAAGTACGGGGCAGGCTCTAGCCCTCTCCCACGACGGGAGAGGGGAGAGGCGCCTCTCTATCGGGTGTCACATTCGAATGAGAAACGTACTAGCCACGGGAATCGCTAGTTTTATTATAGGTACCCCTCATCCCGAAGGGCGATGAGGGAGTTCTCGAAGGCCTCGATGGTGCGGTTGATTTGGTCGTCGGTGTGGGCGGCGGAGGTCATGAAGCCGATGCCGCCGAACATGTCGATGCCCTCGTTGAGCATCGCCAGCTTGAGCATCTCGATCTTTCTGCCGGACGTGGCTGCCATCAGTTGGTCGTGCGGGACCTGTGAGATGTCCTGGTCGTTGGTCTCACCCTCTATTCCGAGGGCTACGTGAACAATGGACGAGACGCCGTGGACGTGGCCAGTGACTTCCTGCTTGGTAAGGGCGTTGCGAAGTCCGTGTTTGAGGCGGTCGGCGGCAGCGTCGGCCATCTCGGTGATCGGCTCGGACTCGATGATTTCAAGAGCCGCTATTCCTGCCACGGCGGAGATGGGGTTGGCGTTGAAGGTGCCGGGATGCACGAAACGCTTGGCGGGATCAGGGTCGCCCATCGGCTCGAAGATGTCGGCGCGTCCTCCAACGGCGCCGCCGGGCAGTCCACCCGCGACGATCTTGGCCATGGAGCAGAGGTCGGGCATGACACCGTACTTGCCTTGAGCGCCTCCTCGAGAGACCCGGAAGCCCATGATGACCTCGTCCATGATCATGAGGACGCCGTGCCGTTGAGTTATCTCTCGTACCGACTCGAGGAAGCTGGGGTTTTGAACGGGGAACTGTCCCCAGTGCGCCCCCGTCGGCTCCATGATGACGGCGGCTACGTCCGTGTCCCTGGCCAGGTACTCGTCGAGTGCGTCGGGGTCCGGCTCGACGACGGCGACGGTCGAACGGGTCTCGCTCGGGACTCCGTATGGTGCCGTAATTCCGGCCTCGATGGCGACGTAGTCATGCCAGCCGTCGTAGTGTTCCCGGAACTTTACGAGGCGGGTCTTTCCAGTGAATCCGCGCGCGAGACGGATTGCAAGCAGCGTGGCCTCAGTACCGCTGGCGGTGAAGCGCGCGCGTTCCGCGGAGGGCATGAGACCAGTGATAAGGTCGGCCCACCGGATCTCGTGGGGGATCGTGGTGCCCATGTGAGTGCCGTTCCTCACCTGTCTCTCGACAGCCTCTGTGATCTCAGGGCGGTTATTGCCGAGGATTAGGGAACCGAAGCCGATGACGTAGTCTATGAGCTCGTTGCCGTCCACGTCCCACTTCACCGCGCCGTCTCCGCGCTTGACGTAGAACGGGTGCGGATACATGACGCGCGACTGGGCGGCGCCGCCCGCGACGACCTCCTTGCCTGCGGAGTAGAGCTCCGCTGACTTCCGGTGGGTCTCGTAGAACCGTTCGAGAATGGTTGGCATGTCATTGGCCTCACGGGTGATTGTTCGTCGCGGATTGTACTACAAACGAGGTGTGGGGACGGGGTTGCAATATGAGGTTCCAGACGCCGAATTGTTACACTGATGACTTATCCGGCAGTCGGAATCGGGAATAGCAGGGAATTCGAGGTGTGTAATGGCGGAATCTATCGACCTCAGCGGACAGGTAGCCCTCGTTACAGGTGGCGGCAGGGGAATAGGGCGTGCGGTTGCGATCGCACTCGCGGAGGTGGGCGCATTAGTGGCGGTGACCGCCCGAACCGACGCGCAGGTCGATGAGACCGTTCGGTTGATACAAGCGGCGGGCGGGACTGCCGGGGCGTTTCCGGCGGATGTTTCGGACCCGGAGAGCGTGGAGCGGTTGGTGGGCGATGTCACGTCCTGTTTAGGGCCCGTGGATCTGGTCGTCAACAACGCGGGCTTATCGGGACCGCCGGGACGTGACTGGGAGCACGACTCAGAGCGGT
>JAPOPA010000356.1 GCA_026713145.1 Chloroflexota bacterium | reverse complement strand
TGTTGTGGGAGTGGAAATGGGGGGTAGATGGAAACATAAGAGAAAACGAGAGGCCGGCCGGTGTATCCACACCGGCAGGCCTCATTTTTTCCTATGCCGTCAGCAAGATGAGGGGCTTTGCCTCACCCGCAGATGACTTAGCGCAACGGCGCGGAGTAGATCTGACCGCCCTTCGGGCAGTCCTCGCAAGGAGCGGCGCTCCAAAGCGCGTTCCGGTCGCCGTCCGTCCTCGGCAGGTTGATCCCGCTGGGCCCAAGGTTTCGAGCGTAGATCTCGCCGTAGTTTCCAACCGCCCGGATCACGGTCTGTGCTGCCGTATTGGAGATTCCCAGGCTTTCCTGGCCGAAGGAACCCTCGAGGCCGAACAGCCGGTCAACCTTGGTGTCTCCGGTCTTGGAGCTCGGTACGTCGGCCTGGCCGACTCCGAACGCCTCGGCGTAAATGAGTATGCCCATCGTTGTCTTGACGATATCGAACCACTGATCGTCGCCGTGCGGTACCACGGGGCCCAGCGGCTCTTCGGAGATCGTCTCCGGCAGAATCGTGTGCGCTGCCTGGTCAGCAAGAGCCGTGCTCAGCGCCGCCAACTGCGAACGGTCGTTCGTGAAGGCGTCGCACTGACCGGCTTCATAGGCAGCAACCACAGCGTCGGTGTCCTCGAACGTAAGCGGCTCTATGTTGAGGTTATTCTGGTTCGAGAAGTCCTGGAGGTTCAACTCCGTTGTCGTCCCCTGAGTTACGCAGACGGAGGCGCCCCTGAGTTCGAGCGCACTACTGATACCCAGGTCTCTCCTAACCAAGAACCCCTGACCGTCGTAGAACATCGTTTGGGCGTAGTTACCCCACTGGGCATCGCGCGAACTCGTCCAAGTAACCGTGCGGACGAGCATATCGACTTCGCCGGACTGGATCGTGGGCCCGCGCTCTGCGGCCGTAATCAGGCGAATCTCGATGGCATTCGAGTCACCCAGTACTGCGGCGGCAAGGGCACGGCACAGGTCTATGTCAAAGCCGACATTGTTGCCCGCATCGTCCAGGTAGCCATATCCCGGAACGTCGTTCCGGCTGGCGCAAATGACCTTTCCCCGGCTCTTTACGGTATCGAGTCGCGACTCGGTAGTTTCCATCGCGGCGCCTGTATCGTCGCCGCCTGACGTATCCGTTTCTTCATCGTCATCTCCACATGCGACCATGGCCACCAAGGCCGCGGCGAAGAGGATGACCGCTATACTACGAACGATGGTTTTCATTGCTGATTTACCTCCATTACAAGAATGACAACTTCCCTTAATGACACGCTTACTGGCTTCTTAGCCAGAATTTGCGTCCGATATAGTACCGTATCTCAGTTACGAAATCAATTGAAACGGCGCAGATCTTTCCTTGATTCTTGCGTCGATTCTCGCGTCCTGTGCACAGTTGTCAGACTCCTCCACGATCGTCAAGAATAGTCTAGCCACATCGCCAATCATATCGCCGTGACGCCCGGCGCCGCCGCTGTCGCCGTGAAGTAGCTCTCTACCGCATAAGGGCCGTTTCTGGCGTATTGCATGGGATGCCTCAGTATTCCATCATGATGTTATTATATAACCGTGATTGGCCCGCCACGACCCTGCCGCGCGGCGACTGATCGCTCCTTGGAGCTTTCACCCTCGCGCAAGCGAGGGCCCCTCGTGGGCCGGTAGCTCAGTCTGGTCAGAGCATCGGACTTTTAATCCGAGTGTCCTGGGTTCGAATCCCAGCCGGCTCACTCTCCCCGGGCGGTTCTTACTGTAGACGGAACCATATTTGACACTAGTGGTGGTTCACTACGTTGTCCTAAACTCTATACCCCCTCGACGCTCTCAACGCGATTCGATTACCTCGGTTCCGCTGGTTTGCCAACCCTTTTGCCACTGACATCACATACCTCACATGGTTCAGTTTGAGTTGCCTGTGGCAGGGTGGCCTCCAGCAGCAAGAGTCGAAACTCCTTAGTGCATGTTACTCGGCAAGTGGTTTAATTTCATGGCATGCAATTACGGAGTGAGGGTTCCTGCGAAATCGCTTTCACTTGAGTCGCACTCTTGCTGAGTCCGGTTGCTATTCCCGCTTTTCTTATCGACCCTCTGTATCCATTCGTATGGGTCAAGGACCAGTTAGGGAACAGTGTACGGAGTTCTATCCGTGACAAGCTGCCGCCGAATCTCGGGTTCATTGCCTCTGTCGTGATGAGTACCCGACAGATTCCCCAACGGGAACCAAGCTTGTCTAACAGCACTGTGACTCCGTAAAACAGCGTTAGAGTCGCTCCTCCATCGGCGTTGCCCGGAATCCTCAAGGATCAGGCGGTAGGAACGCGGGTACCCATATTCATATTCCGGCAGTCCACCCCAATGCTATCATGGCATATTGGAGGATTTGCATTGAGCGACTATCAGAACAACGCGATCCGAAACTTGGCCATCATAGCCCACGTGGATCATGGGAAGACCACCCTGGTCGACGCGCTGCTGAAACAGGGTAAGGTCTTTCGGGCACATCAACAGGTCGGCGCCTTGATAATGGACACTAACCCCCTCGAACGGGAGCGTGGCATCACAATCTTGGCCAAAAACGCTTCGGTCTCCTACGGGAGCGTTAGGATCAATATCATCGACACACCGGGCCACGCCGATTTTAGCGGCGAGGTCGAACGTGTCCTGAATATGGCCGATGGCTGTCTGCTGTTGGTCGACGCCGTAGACGGTCCAATGCCCCAGACTACGTACGTGCTTCGCCAGGCCCTCCAACAGAACGTCACCCCGATGGTAGTCATAAACAAGATAGACCGCCCCGAAGCCCGGGTGCCAGAGGTTGTTGGGATGGTCCAGGACCTGTTCTTGGATCTGGCTACGAGTTCGGACCAGTTGGATTTTCCTGTGCTGTACGCATCCGCACGTCAGGGTTACGCCACCGAAGACCCAAATACGCCAGGGACTGATATGCAGCCCCTTTTTGAAGCGATCCTGGATTCGGTGCCTCCACCCTCGGGGGATCCCCTTGCCCCGCTGCAAATGCTGGTTACGGCACTGGATTACGACAACCATCTGGGACAGGTAGCCGTGGGCAGGATCACCAATGGCACAATAAGACTGCGCGACGATGTAGCTTTGTTGGGTCGTAAAGCCATTACCACCACCCACAATTTGGAGCGAATCTTTGTGTTCCGCGGGATGGAACGAGTGGAGGTATCCGAAGCTCATGTCGGCGATATAGTGGCCGTGACCGGTCCTGAAGGCGTCTCCATCGGCGACACGCTCACTTCCCCTGAAAACCCCGAGGCTCTGCCGTCTATTGAAATCAACGAGCCGACGGTACGGATGACCTTCGGGGTCAGCACTTCGCCCTTCATGGGCCGAGAGGGTACTTACTGCACTTCTCGCAATCTCCACGAACGTCTGATGAGAGAGCTACGAACCAACGTTAGCCTACGGGTGGAAACCACCGCCAGCCCCGACTCATTCGTCGTCGCTGGTCGGGGAGAGTTACACCTGTCCATCCTGGTTGAGACCATGCGACGTGAACAGTATGAATTCCAGGTGTCCCGGCCCGCACCAGTCACAAGGGTCATCGACGGTACGATTTACGAGCCCTACGAGATATTGAATATCAGCACCCTTGAAAAGTACATGGGCACCCTGACCGAGCATCTTATTTCGCACATGGGTCAACTCCGGGATATGCAGTACGGGGAGAACGGGCAAGTCCATATGGAGTACAAAATTCCCACACGCGGATTGATCGGATTCAACGCTTTCTTTCTCCGCACTACCCGTGGAGACGGTGTGCAAAGCAGTGTCTTCACTTCGTACGAGCCGATGGAGGGCGAAGTCAGGGCCCAGCGCGGCGGCGCGATCGTGGCATCCGAAGCCGGTTTGTCCGTCACGTATGGTCTACTCAACGCTCAGGGTAGAGGCGACACCTTTATCGACCCTGGCGCCATGGTCTACCAGGGCATGATCGTCGGCTCACATCGCCGTGATGGCGATATCGCAGTCAACGTCTGCAAGCAAAAGAAGCTTACGAACATGCGGTCGTCAACGGCCGATGTAACCAAACGCCTGAACGCCACGGTAAGGATGAGCCTGGAGGAGGCCTTGGCGTTCATATCTGACGACGAGTTGGTGGAGGTTACTCCTCAAAATTTACGCCTTCGGAAGACCGAACTCTCCCCTTCGGACCGCAGGCGTCAACGCCGCGATGGAGTACGAGCCCGAGACTAAGGACGCTCGACGCCCCCAAAATGGACTCGAACCAAGCGGTCACCACTAGAATTCCAAGCTAATCCTTACTGAAAAAGTTCTGTCTACAGTAAGAAGCGGTTCACTCTACCCGGGCGGTTCTTACTGTAGACGGAACCGCCTCCAATTGGCGAATAGGTTCTCTAAGGTGGTGACCCCGTTCGCACTTAGCATCGTTTCGTCCCGCGAGCTGGGCCGTGTGGCGTGCCGGCAACTGTCGTGAAGTCAATTGCGGTCTCTCCCCCGGCGGGGGAGAACTCTCCAAGGCAAGTTGACGACGGCCCAGGCGGTCGGCCTCCTACAGGAGACTGGAGAACTCTCCGACTCCACTCCAAAATGACATATCGGATGTTGGGCGGTTTCACACCGGGTAACTGCTTGCGAGTATCAATTACTCACGGGTAGAATCAGGTCAGATACCCGTGCGGTGGCTGTGACTTGGGGCCTCTCCATACGGGCTGCGGACCCGGGGAATTGGAGCGATCATGGGTGGCGAAGCTCGAGTAGTAGTAGTCTCCAATAGAACCCCCGCCGTATTCACTCCTTCAAGCGTGGAGGAGAGGCGCAACCTTCCCGTCGGCGGACTCGTCAGCTGCCTGCGGCCGTTCCTTGAAGCCCAAGGCGGCATCTGGTTGGGATGGGATGGAAACTCCGACGCACAAGTAGACTCAGTCCCAACAAGCATCACCGATGTAGAAGGCATCAGTCTGGCCTCCGTCTCCCTTTCCAGGGACGAAGTTGAGGGCTTCTACAATGTCTTCGCCAACCGCACCCTCTGGCCGATTTTTCACAGCTTCCCTGACAAGGCTACCTTTAGCCATGACAGCTATCGAGTGTACCGCGACGTAAACCGAAAGTACGCCGAATCCCTCTTAGCCCTCCTGAGACCCGGAGATCTCGTGTGGGTCCATGACTTCCACCTCTTCCCCCTTGGCCTCGAGCTTCGAAAGCTCGGCTGGAAGGGTAAGATAGGGTTCTTCCTTCACATCCCCTTCCCTCCCTCCGAAATCTTCGGCATCATGCCCTGGGCCCGAGAGTTACTTACCTGTCTATTCGACTACGACCTCGTAGGTCTCCAGACTCCGAAATATCTCCATGACCTTAAGGAGTCTCTGGTCGACGGGCTAGGAGCCGTAGTCGATGGCGATACCGCACACTACCAAGGGAGCACCATAAGGCTCCGCTCATTCCCCGTTGGCGCCGATGTCCAGGCATTCCGCGAGATGGCGCAGAGCCAAGTCGGGACCTCCGTTAGCCGTTTTCTGGATGTCTTGCCCAAGGACAGACAGCTTCTTCTAGGCGTGGACAGACTTGACTATACGAAAGGGATAGTCCAGAGGATGCAGGCTATCGAGCAACTTCTGGACGACCACCCGGAACTCCGCGGTCACGTCACTCTCGTCCAGATCTCGGCGCCCAGCAGAGTAACCATCCCGGAATATGCCCGGGAACGCGAGCGCCTCGACTCGCTCGTCGGCAAGATCAACGGCAAGTTCGGAGAGGTTCACTGGCTGCCCATCCACACCCTGCACCGACCCTATTCGCAGCGGGATCTGGCCCTTTTGTACCGAGAGGCCGACACCTGCCTCGTGACCCCTCTACGGGACGGCATGAACCTTGTTGCCAAGGAGTTCGTCGCGTCCCAGACCTCCGACCCAGGTGTCCTGGTCCTTTCCCGCTTCTGCGGAGCTGCGGAGTCCATGCATGACGCTCTCAAGGTCAACCCGTACGACTTTCAAGAGACGGCTTCTGCCATCTACCGTGCCCTGACCATGGACAGACCAGAGCGACAACGTCGTTGGAAGGCCCTATACGAGGACGTAAACCGTCATACCGCTCACGACTGGTGTTACAGCTTCCTCTCTGCTCTGGGCGACGCATAAGCAATCCACCGTAGAAACTCCTCCACCTCCAACGACCCCGACAGGCGGTAGTCTGCCTTCCGCAACACCGCTTCCGGCGTTTCCTCATCCACGACGGCCACTGCAGCGCCCTTTAGACCTCTTTCACGAACCAGTCCGTGGAGCGCATCGTATGCGTCACAGTCCGTCACGTCATCTCCCAGGACTATCGCACCCTTTAGCTCATACGCTCGCGCCAAGTGGTCCACTGCCGTGCCTTTATTCACCTCCACACTTGGTCCGATCTCAAGAACCATCTTGCCGTCCTTAATTCCCAGACCGCGGGCGGCGGCCAAGGGCTCCAACACTTGCGACACCGCACTCCGTGCCGCCACGAGGTCCGGGGCGTTGCGGTAGTGAACCGCCACCCTCAACCCCTTGTCTTCCACAAATAGCCCCGAGAACTCAATACTCCCAACTCCACTCTGGACTTGATCCAGAAGGCCGACCGGGACCTTCGCGCTGTACTCCGGTTGTCTTCCTCCCGCCTTCCACTCCTCCAACCCGTGATTTCCAACATACGTCACACTCTTCAACCCAATCGTCTCACGCAGATATTTCACGTCCCTCCCTGATACCACAGATACGAGCTCCACCCTCTTCGACACCTCGCGTAGTGCGTCCCGTATCGCCGGAGACAGCACCGTATTCCGAGGGTCATCGAATAGGGGCGTGAGAGTACCGTCGAAGTCGCTGAACAGGCCAACGCGGTCGGCTAACAGGATTTCTGAGAAGGACTCCAGGTCGTCCAAGACTCGTGGCGGAAGAATCATGTCGTTGACAGAGACCCCTATTCTCAAGCTCGCATTGCGGGCGCTTCGGGAACGACCGCGCAATATTCGGTCCTTTGCATCGTACGGGCACCCTTCTTCCTACATTCTGCATCGACTGACCGTCAACCCGCCAGTGAGACACCTCTAACCTAAATTAGGGTTGCCAGCTTTGGATGCTAGAATAGTGCAACTGCCATGCACCTGACGTCGAGGAGGCGTTATGTTCCACTACGGACTTATTGGCGACATGTCCTCAGCAGCTCTGGTCGGTACCGATGGATCGATCGATTGGTGCTGCCTGCCCCGCTTCGACTCTCCCAGCGTCTTCGCTTCTATTCTCGACAAGGACATCGGTGGCCGCTTCCGCATCCAGCCCGCCGGCGCATACACAAGCGTCCACCAGGCCTACTTGAAGGACACAAACATCCTGGAGACCGCCTTCACAACGTCCGGGGGCATCGTGAAGGTTACAGACCTCATGCCCATTCAGGATGGGGACAAGGACGGCAAGCCCGATACGAACCCCGCCGACCCCCCGGAACTTCACCGCATCGTCACGTGCACGTCCGGAAGCGTGGAAATGCTCTGTGAATACGAGCCTCGTCACGATTATGCTCGCGCTGTACCCGAGTTTCGACAACGACGACGCAACGGCAACGGCATCGCGGTCGAGACTCAAGGCGGGGGACAGACCATGATGCTGCTCAGCAGTGAGTCGCTGTCGGTTGGCGCTGACGCCGTAAGGGGGGAGTTCACGCTGTCGCAGGGCGAGTCGGCAACCTTCGTGATGGCCTACGGCGGCGGGAGATCGACGAACCTCGAGCGATACCGCACGCAGGAAAAGCTTGAACTGACACGGAGATACTGGAAGGACCTCGTCGCCGGGATGCATTACGAGGGCCTGTGGCGCGAGCAGGTGGTGCGATCATTCCTGGTGCTGCACCTGATGATGTACCGCGGCACCGGGGCCATTGTCGCCGCGCCAACGACGAGCCTGCCGGAGACGATCGGCGGGTCGCGGAACTGGGACTACCGCTATTCGTGGCTGCGTGACACGAGCTTCACCGTGGACGCCCTCTACCGGCTCGGAGACGTATATGGAGCGGACCACTACATCCACTGGCTGCTGGAGCAGTGCCAACTGAATCGCCGTCCCCCACAGATTCTCTACGGGATTGCTCCTTCGTCGTCACACGAGGAACTGATTCTCGATCACCTGCGTGGCTACGAGGATTCCCGGCCCGTGCGAATTGGCAACGCCGCCGCCGACCACCTGCAGTTGGATGTCTTCGGCGAGGTCATTGAGTCGATCCACTCGCTGCTGCTGTTGCACGGCGAGATACCGGAGGAGGCGTGGGACCTGGTCTGCTCCCTGGCCGAAATGGTCATTGAGAACTGGCAACGCCGCGACCGAGGGGTCTGGGAGGTGCGCGGAGAGGAACAGCACTTCGTCTACTCGAAAGTACTGTGCTGGGCGGCCCTAGACACGGCTGCGTTCATAGCGGCGGCGGTGGAGCAGAGGCGGTGCTACCGGCGCTGGACGCAGAAGGCGTTTGACATCAAGACTGAGGTGCTCGACCTCGGATGGAGCGAGAAGAAGCAGGCGTTCCGGCAGCGGTACGGCAGTGACGCCCTGGACGCCTCCAACCTGGCCATTCCCTTCTTCGGCTTTATCCCCCGCGAAGACCCTCGGATTCGCCAGAATGTCGACGCCATCGAGCGGGAACTGGCCGATGGGCCGATGGTATGGCGCTACATCCCTGAAGAGACGGACGACGGCCTCGAGGCGCAGCCGGAGGGCACATTTACGCTTCTGAGCTTCTGGCTAATGGGCAACTTGATCTACACGGGGCAGACCGACAAGGCCTTCGACCTGTTCCACGACACGATCACGCGGTGCTCCAACCACCTCGACCTATTCGCCGAGATGTACGATCCTTCAACGAACCGCCAGCTGGGAAACTTTCCCCAGGCGTATTCGCACATCGGCCTAATTCACACGGCGCTGAACCTCTCCGGCTTCATCGCGAACACGCCAACGCGACTCATTCGCCGGCGAAAACGAGGGTAGGTCTTGGCCAGCCCACCGGATGCAAACGTGAACTTGCTCTCTGAGCTTCGTTCTGAACCTGTAGTAAGACCCTGATCTACGACGTGCAGGACGAATTATCGCCAAGAATTGCCGGATGAAGATTCGGGGCCTTTTATCCACATCGGTTCGGACGCTTTTTGGCCCGGCTCTTGACTCTCCAAATGCATCGGTAACCAAGTAGATTGGAAAAATCGTTGCGAAGGTGAATCAATGCTGGAGGCCATCGTCAATTCAAAACTCACCTTCCTTGGCCAGAATTATTAGGAGCTTCCATCTGCGCTTGCCAAATGGCTGAAGTCTCCTTCGTAGGTTCAAGAAGGCGGAATAGCCGCGTCCAACTCATGTGCCCGACAAAGTTGCAGGGTGCGACGTACTGCCCCGTCACGGAAAACAGTGCCGGTTCACTCAGCACTCCCTCGTCCGAAGCCAGTCCCACTCGCAGGGCGCGCGTAGCGACTGGACATCGAGGCCGGCCGGTGCTCCAGGTGATTGTGTCCTTGCGCGCGCAGTTGCTGACCTAGTACCGTTTCCATATGATTTTGGTAGCTTGCTCAAAACACCCTCACCCCCGTATCGAGTACGGGGCAGGCTCTAACCCTCTCCCACGATGGGAGAGGGGATAAAACGCCAATCGTTTCGACTGTCACATTCAGATTGAAACGGTACTAGTGGCAGTTCCATATGATTCTGG
>JAPOPA010000230.1 GCA_026713145.1 Chloroflexota bacterium | reverse complement strand
CCCCACGGATTAGAGCTCGGTCAGGACAATCGCATCTAAACTGCACCTACGTTCTGAAACGGGTCGATCTCGCGCCGGAACCCTCTCATCGTCGCCGTCACGCCGTTTCAGAAGCTCACAAAAGTGATCACGTGTTCGGGTGCTGGAGGACCTCAGAGTCGGTTGCGAAGGGCCGCGGGTCCTGGGCCACACCGCGGAGAATGTGGGCGCACGGCTCCTTTAGTGGATGGTCACCGCCTGAGGCGTAGATGGGGACGTTGGCGTCAATGAAGACCGCCGGGCTCATGGGCGGCCTCCAACTCACGTGAGAGTGTGTCGGGGTCTGGCGGTTCTTCCACGTTCAACCCAATCAGCCTTTCAACCGCCTCCTTGCAGCGGCTGCGCAGGATATCCTCGTAGGCACCGTCGATGAGGCTGCGCACGACGTCGGAGATGGCCGCTCCCTTCTCCTGGGCCAACTCTTCAAGCCGCCGCCGGTGTTCAACGTCTAGCCGGACATCCAAACGATTTGTCATGCTGTTCCTCTGTGCGGTGCTAATCGTACGGACACCATAATCCGTCAACTCGGCCCCGCAAAGTCAAACCTTGTCGAAGAGTCTCCAAAGGGTGTCCCTGAGTTGCTCATACCTGACTCCGCTGGCCTTGCCGCTATTCCGAGGCAAGATTGCGGCCTCGTCATTCACACACCACACCGTCGTCGTCGGCGTCGTTCATGTACTCATATGCCGGATGTCCACGGCGAACAGGGGCAATGCCGTGGTTGCGCGCCTCCGCGCAGGTGATGCGACCATTACCGTTGTCGTCGTACAGTTCGAGTGCGCTGCGGCCCTCCTCGTCCTCTGGCGCAGGAGTCAGCGTCTCTGACGTACCCTCTGGAGCATCCAGCACGACCATCTCTGTGGATGTGCAGCCCGACAGTATTCCCTCCAGTATGTCGCGCTCGTGCTCATCGACACTGAGAGCGTACTCTCTTCGAACCTCCACTACCCGGCTTGCGAACCAACACCGGTTTAGTTCGGGGAGCCATTCAGATGCGTCCTTGCCGCTTTTCTGCGAGCGATTGACTTCGGGGCTGGCGAGAGTCAGATTCAGAAGGTCGGATGCGAAACGTCGTCTCGTTTCGGCGCTCGCGTCGCAGAGGCCGCTGTCATGAGCCTCAGAGCGTGCGACAATGTGTTCGATATCGGTTTCAGAAGTATTGTCGAACCATCTGCCCGTGTATGGACCGTAGACGATGCCTCCCATGCTCGTGACGATCCGTTGCTCGACAGACTGGGAATAGCGGTAGTCATCAGAGTCGTACGGTGAACACCGATCCTCTGGGGCGACCACAAGTCCTCGCCAAGACTCCGAGCCGTCGGTCTCAGGCTTCGCAGTGGCCGTGTTGGCCAGACTGCGGGTAGTAGTAAGGTCAAGCGCACAGCCGGTCCTGAAATACTTATCGGTATCGAGAATCTCCACGTAGAACTGTCCACGGGCGTTGTCAACGGCGATGACGTCCGAGAACTCGCCCGACGCGCCGCTCAGCCGCGTCCATGAGCACGAATCCAGTGCCCCAGTTCCTGCCCTACCCACATATGTGCCAGGTGAGATATCCTTACTGACTTCATATGTTCCAGGACCAAAGCCAACTGGGATTTCTGTTGGTGTAGGTTCAGGTGTGTGAGTCGGCGTAGCAGCCTGCGTTGGTATAGGTTCAGGTGTGTGAGTCGGCGTAGCAGCCCGCGTTGGTGTAGGTTCAGGTGTGTGAGTCGGCGTAGCAGCCCGCGTTGATGTAGGTTCAGGTGTGTGAGTCGGCATAGCAGCCTGCGTTGGTGTAGGTTCAGGTGTGTGAGTCGGCGTAGCAGCCTGTATTGGTGTAGGTTCAGGCGTGGGAGTGCGGGTTGGCTCAGGCGTCGATGAGTCCAGCGTAGATACTCTTATGCTGACTTCTTCGCCTTCCGTTCCGCCTTCCCCTATTGCCTTTACTCGGTACTTGTGCTCCGTGCCGCTCCTCAGACCCGTCTCGGTAAACGCCGTTTCCGATACGAAGTAGTGCTCGTCCGGGCGCAAGGATATGTCTCGTGTCACCTCATAGCGTTCGACCGAAGCCGCATCGCTGTTCGCAGGCTGCTTCCACTGAAGCATGATCGAGGTCTCAGTTACGCTGACTGCTTGAAGATCTCGTACTGCACCCGGAGGCGGAAGGTCCGAAACTGGCGTTTGAGTTGATGTGGGCTCGGAAGTCGGCGCTGCTGTAGGAATCTGACTGGGTGTGGACTCAGAGAGCGTCGTACGAGTTGGCTCAGGCGTCAAAGTTGGTGGAACCTGTCCCGGCGTGCTGGTCGCAGAGATAGTCTGCGGGATTGCTGTGGGCAGCACCGTTGTCCCATCATCACATGACGACAGCAGTACGACGGCTAGCAGAACCGCTACTCCAATTGATGCTCGCCGCCATGGGGACTCTTCGAGCCCAGCGACTATTGGGAGCCACTTTGACTTCGTCACTCTACTTATCATCTCCGCGCACTACTCCAACTCGACCGGACATTTCCCATATTGGGAGTCTTCAGGCTCAATGGGCGATCTAAACGAGATGAAGGCATGATATCGGGTCCTGCAAGTCCATTCAATCTCCGGTCTATCCAATAAGGGATGCGTTTCTTGCCGTGAATCATGTTTTTTGTCCATCTTTGTCGTCTTCGGGCTCACCGCCAATGGGGTGAAAGCGCATTGAAGACAAGCCCACTCCCTGGAGCGCTCT
>JAPOPA010000119.1 GCA_026713145.1 Chloroflexota bacterium | reverse complement strand
CGACAAGCTTTCAAGTAACCGCGGGAACCCCCTCTCTGTCTCTCTCCCCCGGCGGGGGAGAGATTGTGGGTGACTATTCGGCAATTGCTGACACACCGGCATAACCCCAGTCGCGTGGCGGAACGCTGCTAAGGGTGAACGGGTCTCGTCTTAGACACCCTCAAAGGCGAGGGGTGTTATGTCGTCCCAGCCGTATGCCACTTCCTCGAGGTCGTGGCCATGGAGGGTCATAGTCTGGCGCCTGAATTCGATTCCGCCGAGGGACTCGTAGAAGCGTCGATACGGGTTATCTTCGAGGGCCCACGTGTACATGGAAGTCAGGCCTTGAGTGGGCAGCCAGGCGCACAGTTCGCCTACGAGTCTCCGGCCGATACCCTTCCGCTGGTAATTCTCGAGGAGGTAGACGGCATACAGTTCGCCGGCATAGGGCATGTTGTCCATTCGCGCGGGACCGCCGCTCAGGAACCCGACAATGCCGTCATGTGGGTGCTCGGCGACATAAGTTGAGGTCGACTCGTCTGCAAGTGACTTGCGTCGGGCCCCTTCGCGATCGCTTAGGCTATACGATGCGAGAAAATCGTCGGGAACGATGCCGACATAGGTGGACCGCCAGCTATTGACGTCGACGCGGGCGATTCCGGGCGCATCGGACATGATTGCCCGACGAATGAGCACTAGCTGAAGGAACGCGCTCGACCGGTCCGGTGGTGTCGCGTGTAGGGCAGCATGGCGAGGTAGCGCGCGCGCTTGACGGCGCGAGCGAGCGGCCTCTGGCACTTGGCGCACATGCCCGTCTTGCGGCGTGACTCGACCTTCGCCTGATCGGTGAGGAAACGTCTGAGGAAGTCGATGTCCTTGTAGTCGATCTTCTGGCCCTCGACGCACGGGCAAATCCGCCGTCGGCGAGGGAAGAACCTTCCGCGAGGCCGGCGCGGTCCGCCACCGCCACCCGGTCGTCCCTGATAGGGTGGGCGCGATCCGCCACCGCCACCCGGTCGCCCCTGATAGGGTGGGCGCGGGCCTGATTGCGGTGGGCCTGAAGGCCTGTCCTGCGGTGGGCCCGGCGGAGTGCTTGGTCCTGATGATTCGGTTGTCACGTGAGTCGTCTCCCTCGTCTGTTCAGTGAATGGTCGGTCAAATTGCTACCAGGGCAGATCTTCCGCGCCGTCCGGGGGCGGGCCGGGGGCGTATCCACCGCCACCACCACCACCGCCCACGTCGCCGCCCTGCGCGGGTCCGCCATCGCCTGGGCGGTTGAGGAATTTAACTTCAAAGGCGTTTACGTCCACGCTTGTACGGGTCTGACCATCCTGGCCGACGTATTCTCGGACGTTCAATCTGCCGTCGACATATACCTTCATGCCCTTCACAACGTATTGGTTGCAGGTCTCGGCGAGACGGTTCCACGCGGACACGCGGAACCACTGCGTCTCTTCACGCTGTTCCCCCTGCGACGTATACCTATGGGTTGTGGCGACGGAGAACGACGTGACGGGGTTCCCGCTCGGGGTATACCGCATCTCCGGGTCACCGCCGACGTTGCCGATGATGATGATTTTGTTCATCGTCATGGTTGGTCTTGCCCCTCTACAGCCTGACGACGAGGGCCCGCAGGATGTCCTCGGAGGACTTGAGGTACCTATCGAGGTCCTGGGCCATGCCCACTTCAATTTTGAAGGTCGTGAGGGAGTAGTTGCCCTCCATGAACTTCTTGATGGGATAGGCAAAGCGCTTGAGGCCCCAGATATCCCGTTCCTTGATCTCGCCGCCCCGCTCGGTGATCCAACCGTCGACCCGTTCGAGGGTACCGTTGAGCTCGTCTTCCGTCGCCTCGGGGCTGAGGATTATTACCATCTCGTAGTCTCTGACACGCTGGGCTACCACATCATCTCCTGCCGCAATGGGACTCTATACAAAATGCACAGATAGGAATTATAGCACGGTCAACCTACGAAGGGACAGTAGTAATCCGGCGGGTTCGGAGTGTAATAGTGTTGGAGCGTAGTTAGCGCCGTGCGGGATGACCAGAAGGGTGGAGGGTCGTCTTTTCGAGGGACATTGCGGGACATTATGTGACTTTCCCGGGGGTGTTCTATCGCAACGGCATCCCCGTCCTGCAAGCAGAATAAATCATATGTTCTTGTGTGTCAAGTCCGGTTTGAATGGTCGTGGGAGCAACGCGTAGTGTGATTGTGAATGACGCGTTGGCGCGTGTTGACACCATCAGGGACTGCACGTAGCCTTCCGTGAACGAATCCACGTTGAGTTCAGGAGCCTTGGCATATGGCAGTAACCGCAGACGCCTGTTATTCGCTTGGGACGGAGAAACACGTATTCGTCGACTGGAGCATCATCGAGCCGGGGTACGGGGTCGCGTGGGCCGGGAGGTCTCCTGGCGGGTGGGAGAGGCCAGGGGGGATGAAACTTGGGGTGCACAAGCCACGCATCGACGACGGGCCATTCCTGAGCGCCGACAAGCCGTGGGAGTCGACAGTAGGAAGTCACGGCGTGCTCTTCGAGGACGATGGGGTATACCGGTTCTACTACCGCATCCGTGCCCAGGAAGGCGGCGACGACGGGTCGCATCCGATGATGCTGGCCTACGCGGAGTCGACCGACGGCGAAACGTGGACGAAGCCGTCGATCGGGACGGTGGAGCTTGACGGCTCGACGGACAACAATCTTGTCTACGGGCTGAACGTGGCGCGGGGCCGGTCGGTGAACAGCACGAGCGTGTTCAAGGACCCGACGGGAGGGCCGGACGACCGTTACAAGCTGCTGTATCGCGATCCCACGGAGAGGCAGGCCCCGAACCTGTACGGGGCGGTGTCGCCGGACGG
>JAPOPA010000176.1 GCA_026713145.1 Chloroflexota bacterium | reverse complement strand
GCTGTTCCGTCCCTGCCCGCCCGGACGAAACGACATGCTGCTGCCCCAGCAGATGACCCGCGCCAACGCCCTCAAGATGATCAAGCGCCGGGCCGCAAGCGCCGGCCTTCCCCGTGAAATCTGCGCCCACAGCTTCCGCGGCACCGGGCTCACCGAGTACCTGCGTAACGGCGGTGACCTCGAGGTCGCCGCGCGCATCGCCGGCCACGAGTCCACCCGCACCACCCAGCTCTACAACCGTCTCCCCGAGGAGATCTCCCTCGATGAAATCGAGCGCATTTACATCTGAACGGCTCGGAATCCTTAGGCCAAGAGGTGCAGATCGCTCGAATAAAGTCCTCTTACGACGATACTCCGACACTACGAACTCGCCACATACACAAACCACTTGCACTTTCCCCCACGGGGCCAGTCTTATGCAGACAGAACCGACCGTCGCCTTTAGGTGCCAGCGCCACCTAGTCCATCGCACTGTAGAAGTGGCCTATTTTCGTATTCTGAAGCTGATTGATTAGTATGCGAAGGAGAAGGGCTTCGATGTTATGACGTTGGTTCTCGTCCTCTATTCCATATGCAGACAGATATTTCGCGAAACATCGAAGCGGGACATCTCTCTTTTCCAGAGAAGGCCCACACGGAAAGCGCAAAGAAACCTTGAGGTCTTCTCTGTCGAGCGTTTGATTTACCTCGCCTTTAAGATCAGCCGCCTGACCGACGTAGATACCTTTGACAGCCCCGTCGTAGAGGATGTATACGCCCCCTGATTTGGGCAGCTCCTCCAGAGCTCCCTCTATCTCCTCTACCTCAAATAGAGGCCGCAGCGTCCACGACAGATTCCGGAAACACAGACTTCGTAAGCAGTTCCGCAGGACCACAAGTCCAGGCTCCGGATTGCCGTTTAGGTAATTGGCCATGTTTGTCGGAAACTGTCCGCATCTGTTGGCAAATTCGCCTTGAGCAAGCTGGCCATCTGGATTCTGCTCTTGATGGAGCGTGCCGCAAATTTCCTGCAGCCTGCGGAGGAAATCTGAGTGGTTCAATTGATTCGCGGCATGCGCCCCTGCCGCGTTCTCAACGATGTTGGCGACTATGTGCGGCGTGATGTTGTCCGCGCTTCGCCAGTTACCCACCGTAGCCGGCACCACTCCTAGGAAGTTCGCGAGTTGCTGATTTGTCCCAAAATCAAACCTTCTCATCAGTGCTTCGACCAATTCGTCTCCATTCATGCGAGTCCCTCACGTGAGGTGTAATTCAACGTATCTCCATTATCCACTGCGGAAGCGTTCCTTTCGGACATTTTGAGACGTCCATATATGACGTATCCATGCAGTAGCCTCTCTCCACCGTCCCGCTTCGGAGAGAGCCATGCTGAGCGCCTACGAGCAACACCTCCTCGCCTCCTACCTCTTCAACGCCGCCACGAGCCTTCATCACCAGGACACGGAGGCCTTGGAGCTCGCGGATTGGGTGGCCAACAAGGCGAAGCGCATCGCGAGAGCGCGAAACCGACGGCGCTTTCGCAGGCATCGAGCGGACGAAGACCGCGACGGGGGCATGTCCGCCAAGAAGCTGCGTTCGCTGCAGGAGACCTTGCAGATGGCCCTGGCGGCGAGCGGGAAGCCGCGCGGTGACCGGGGGGCGCGACGATTGCGGCGCCTCGGGAAAACGCTGGGCCTCACCCGTACCGACCTCGATATTCTGGAGCTCCTGCTGCGCTACGAGACGCATCCCCTCATTGAGTCGCTGGTCGACGACGTCTTCGAGTGTGGGTTGAGTAGGCCGAATGCGCTGAACGTGGACGGGCTGGCGATGCCGATGCTCCTCGGTGTCACGGCCACGACCATTCACCGGCGGTTGAGAAACGATGCGCCGCTCGTGCGCTCGGGGTTGGTGTCCATCGATGAGGACGGTGACCCGACCGTGGTCGGTAGACTGAACCGGCTCTTCACCACGCCCGGCGACGCCAGCGTCGATGTGCACCGCCTGCTGCTCGACGCCGCGCCACCGAGCACGCTCGAGTGGTCCGATTTCGACCACGTGGCCGAGGGCCGCGACCACATCGCCAGGCTCCTCGAGGGTGCGCTCCGGACGAGCGCCGCAGGGGTCAACATCATCCTCTACGGTCCCCCGGGCACGGGCAAGACCGCACTGTGCCGTACGCTCGCCGACCAGATGGACACGACGCTCTACAGCGTCGGCGAATCGGACGATAGCGGGAATGAGCCGACGCGCAGCGAGCGGCTCCAGGAGCTGCGCCTCGCCCAGCGCCTGCTCGCAGGCAACCGTGGCTCGCTGCTGCTCTTCGACGAAATGGAGGACCT
>JAPOPA010000381.1 GCA_026713145.1 Chloroflexota bacterium | reverse complement strand
GCATTACCATCGACCGAGCCGGGCACATCTACATAGCCGACTGGGGCAACAACCGTATCCAGAAGTTCTCGTCCGAGGGCGAGTACGTCATGTCATTCGGCACGTCGTTCGGCGGGGAGCTGAACCATCCCGCGAACGTGGCGGTGGACAGCGAGGGGGACGTGTACGTGACGGACTTCGGCAATCGGCGGGTGCAGGTTTACGAGCCGAACGGCGATGTCCTGACCGCGTTCTACGGTGACGCGACGACGCTCTCGAAGGCGGGAGAGTACATTATCAGGCGCGACCCGGGTACGATAAAGGCTTATCGCATGGTCAAGGACTACACTTCGATGGGAAGGTTCCAGCGCCCCACGGGCATCGAGATCGACGAGCAGGACCGGATCATCGTGGCGGACGCCTGCGGGCGTCTACAGGTCTACGCAAAAGACCACGCGTATGTGGCACCTGAGGTCAAGCTGGAGCTTGAGTAGGGTCTACTGCCGAAACAGGTTGAGGAACCTGTCCTGGTAGAATTCAAAGAGTCCCCATCGGTCGATTTCCTGTTTGAGTAGTTCTATTCCGCCACGATTTCCTCGTTCCACCTCGCGGAACAGCCGGTCGATCTGCTGGATGGCCGCCGACGGCGCCCCGCCGAAGTTCTCCTCGGGATTCAGCAGACCGCGCGCGTTGAACTCCTGCACGTTACCGGCGACGGAAGAGGCGGTGAACTCGTAGATGAACTTGAGGAGCGCAACGTCCCACAGCTCGTCAACACCAACCATGACGACTGACAGTTCTTCTTGCCGGTCGTTGAGGTCCTTGCTGATTCGGTGAGCAATGTCGGTCGGCACCCCGCCCACGACCTCTAAGTTCTCGGGCTTGTTGCTGTAGCGGTACATGATGCCGGGGCTGTTTGGTCCAGCGCTTTGCATGAGCTCGCTAAAGAACTCATAGGCGTCCGAGCTAAAGCCTTCCAGCTTCGACATGTAGGACGGTGTGACGATGGCCGGGCGCTCGGCCAGGACCTTACCCGTGCGAACAACGCCCTCATACGTTTCCGGCACTTCCTCCTGAAACGCAGGCTCGGTCACGACGTAATACTTGATGTTCGTCGCGCCGAAGGTTGCCAGGTGCTGCTTCGGAAATCTGACCACAAAGGTCTGCTCGATGGCCTTGAGCCACCTGCGTTCATTCATCATTCAATGTTATTCCTCAATTGCGTCCTCTGCCCACTTGAGGTGGTGATCAATCCGAACAAGGCGTGCCGGTACGGTTTGCGAATTGCGTTGGGGCGTACACTTTCGATGCTATTGTGTACGATGCCGAGTGTCAAACCGGATTCTTCGAGAGCCTTACCGGCAGATGGTTTCCCTGCTACGCGCCACCCTTGCTCCCGTTTGCATTTGAGAAGCCGTCCCCAATGTGGTCATGATCGTCCGGCTCCGGTTTGGGACTGCGCCGCATTTGACGAACGCGAGTAGAGACGATTCCGCGTAGCGAGTTTGCCTCACGGGTGATGGCGGTTCGGAAATGGGAACTGTACTCGCCCATGTTGCGGAATTTCTTGTAACGCGAACGCAGGAGACGCTTCCGGGAACCTGCCTGGAGCACTGAGAGTTCCTGAAGCAACATTCGTCGGAGATGTCGGGCGGCTTCGGTTGGGTTGGTGTGAGCGCCTCCCGCAGGTTCCTGGACTATGAGGTCGACTATGCCTAGCTCAAAGCAGTCGTGGGCCGTGAGTTTAAGAGACTCGGCGGCCTCGTCTGCGCGGGCGGCGTCCTGATACATGAGGGCTGCGGCGTCCTCCGGCGAGATGACGGAGTAGATGGCGTTTTCGAGCATGAGTACGCGATCGACGACCGCAAGCGGCAGGGCTCCCTCGCTTCCTCCCTCGCCTATTATGACCGCAATGGACGGAACCTCCACCCGGGCGACTTCCGCCATAGCTACTGCGATGGCGCTGCCGAGACCACGCTTTTCCGCGTCGGCACTGATGTGCGGTCCGGGCGTATCGATGAGGGTGATGATCGGCAAATCAAATTTGGCGGCGAGACGCACGGCCCTCTGTGTCTCGCGGAACCCTTCGGGTGAGATGCGACCCCCTTGCTGCGCGTCGTCAGGGTCGCCGCGTTCCTGCCCAATGACGACTATAGTCTGGCCGCCGATCTGTCCCAGTCCCCAGATGAGGGCGTCGTCGTCACCGAATACCCGATCGCCGTGCAACTCGACGAAGTTCGTCACCATCTGGCTCATGTAAACGAGACTCGTGGGACGTTCAGGGTGGCGTGCCAGATTCACGGCTTCCCACGCGGTGAGGGACTCTGCCCGAGGAGGCTGCACATACCCTTCACGACGGTCGCGACTTGTCAGGTGGTACTTCGACATGAGCATGTCGAGGAGCGCCGAAATAGTGTCTTTCGACTGAGTGCGGTCGACGACGGCATCGACCATGCCGTGCTGCAATCGCGACTCGGCAGAGTGCGAGTCGGCCGGGCTGGGTTCGTCGGCGGAGTTCTTGACGGCCCGCATGGATGAGAGGCCCACGATCGCGCCGGGCTCGGCTACGATAACGTCGGCGAGATTTGCGAAGCTGGCGTAGGCGTGTCCCGTGGACGGGTTCGCCAGAACGGAAATAAACGGCAGGCCCGCCTCGGCAAGTCGATTGGCAGCCATGGCCGTCTTTGCCATCTGCATAAGGGAGAGTACACCCTCCTGGATGCGGACCCCGCCACTGGTTACGACGGCCACTACAGGCTGCTTGCGCCGTGTTGCGTATTCGAATGCAAGGGCGACCTTTTCGCCGACGACGCATCCCATGGTACCGCCCATGAAACCAAAATCGAGGGCGATGAGAACCGCAGTCGTTCCGCCGATGGAGCAAGTGCCCGTCACAGCGGCCTCGGTCAGCCCTGTTCTTCGCTGGTCGCGGAAGACGCTCTGTCTGTAGGAGGTGCGCGACGAGAAGGAAAGCGGGTCGAGAGAGGTGACCGTGCGGTTGATCTCCTTGAACGAGCCGGGGTCGGCGAGGGTGTCGATACGCTCTCTGGCGGTGAAGCTGTAGTGGAACCGGCATCGTGGGCAGACGTTGTGCCGTTGGTAGAGTTCCGAATCGACGAGCGACTCATCGCAGACGAGACAGGTCTCTCGAACGGCCGTCTCCGCGTCGGGGTTGGTCCGACTCATGACGGAGCTAAGCATATCGGCGATGTTGCGTACCATGTGTCGCCTTTCGATCCGAAGCGTCGGGCCCACGAAGTTCCCGGAATCAGTACCGAAGTCTTGGACCGTTTGGCCGCCAGTACGTCGAGGTTCCGGTCATACCCCTATTATAACATCGCGGGACTTGGAGCCGTCACTCGGGCCGACTATCCCTTCCTCTTCGAGTTGGTCCATCAGGCGAGCGGCTCGCGGATACCCGATTCGGAGGCGCCTCTGGAGGAGTGACGTGGAGAGCTTCTTCTGCCGTGTGGCGAGTTCGATTGCCTTGTCCATCATGTCGTCGCGGCCTTCGACGTCCTCATCATCGTCGTCTGTTTCATCGGCCTCGGCTCCCCCGACGGGCTCGAGGCTAATGTCAGCCATGGGGCCTCTAGGAGTCGACTGCCAGAAGGATACGAGGTCTTCGATCTCCGAGTCGGAAATGAAAACGCCTTGTACCCGTTCCGGCCTGGACATATCGACGCTCTGGTAGAGCATGTCGCCCTTGCCCAAGAGCTTTTCCGCGCCTGCGGTATCGAGGATGGTACGCGAGTCGACCTGGGAGGTGAGGGCGAAACTCACTCGACTCGGGAAGTTGGCCTTTATGAGGCCGGTCAGCACGTCGACGGAAGGGCGCTGCGTTGCAACGACGAGGTGTATTCCCGTGGCGCGTCCCAGCTGAGCCAATCGGCACAGGGCCTGTTCGACATCGACCGAGGCGGTCATCATGAGGTCGGCAAGCTCGTCGACCGCGACAACGAGATACGGCATATGGTTGGGCGACTTCTTGTTGTAGCTGTCGATGTTGCGGACCCCAATTTCTTCCATGCGCCGGTAACGGTCCATCATCTCGCGGATGAGGCCGCGCAGCAGGCTGACAACCTGGTCGGTCTCGACGACGACCGGCGTCAGGAGGTGGGGAATGCCGTTGTATGGCGTGAGTTCGACCCGCTTGGGGTCGATCAACAAGACCCGTAGTTCGGAGGGGTCCTTCTCGATCAGCAGGCAGGATAGGATGGTGTTGATGAAGACGCTCTTGCCGCTGCCGGTCGAGCCGGCCACGAGCAGGTGCGGCATTTTGGCAAGGTCGATGTTGACAGTCTCGCCGCTGCCGCCCTTGCCAATTGCGACGGGCAGCTTGGCCTTCTTGCGCATTTTCTCGAAATCGCGGTCCTGCATCACGTTCCGCAGCGTCACAAGGGCGGGATTGGGGTTCGGCACCTCCACACCGACGAGCGACTTGCCCATGACCGGAGTCTCGATGCGAATGCTCGGCGTCCTGAGCGCGAGGGACAGATCCTTCTCCCTAGCGGTGATGGCGTCGACTTTGACCCTCGTCTTAGTCTCCACGCGGGTCCTCATCTGCCTGCCCTTTTCGTCCAGCTTGGACTTGCCGTCGGCGTCGGTGACGTTGACCTGCTTCTGCCTGCGGATCCAGCCGGGGACGAGGCCGTACATTGTCACCGTCGGGCCCGGCTGGGCGTCTTCGACTTCGACCTCGACTCCATAGTGCCCAAGGGTCTCTCGAATCGTATGAGCGGTCTCGTTCATCTCTTCCTGCGTGATGCCGCCCTCGCTGGCGTCGACAAACATGGAAAGTGACGGCCTCTTCCAGGAGGCCGCACCCATGACGGCCTGCATCATGGACATCATTCGTCCATTTCCGCCATTCGATTCGGGGCCGGCCAGGTGGGCGTTTCCGCCATCGGAATCCGGCGCTCCACCACCCCACAGCCTGTTGAACTTGCGGCCTGAATCTTCCGGTTCATACACATCTTGCACCGGCTCGTCCGCCACCTCATCGCTGACGGTGCCGTTGCCATCATCGGAGTCGGGGACGGGATCAGGTGCAAAGGCGCTCCGACGTTCCGGATGCTTAGGCTCGGCGAGGTATGCCGGCAGTCCATTGAGTCCGGCATCCCGGGGGCGTTCGAGCGATTCAGCCAGCTCTTCCACGACGGGAGGCTCAGCGGGGTCATCCAGATCGGGTTCAGGGTGTTCCGACCGTGGCTCCCACGTGGACGTTGGCGAGGTTCTTTCGCGGAATTCCTGCAACTCCATTGTCTCTCGGAGGGACTCACTCCAGCGACCTTGCGAATGTGACTCGGACGGGGACTGAATGTTCGGTTTATCGGACTTCGGCCTTGATTTGAACATGCGGCCGACTGCACCTCCGGCGCTCATGGCCAGAATGTACATTCCCAGGAAGGCAGTGCCGATAAGGGAGAGTGCGCCCATGGCAAGGCCGGGTGACGCAATTGCAATAGCGACGGCCAGGACCGCGGCGACTCGCAGGACGCCCAGCCAAACGATCTCACCGGCTATGGCGTAGCCGACCGTGCCTCCAAGGGTAATGTCTCCCTCCAACGTGAAGCGGGCGAGGGGGCCTTGGAATGGGGCGAAGAACGAGAGGACACCAAGGAGAAAGGCGAGCAGGAAGGGCGAGGCGAGCCAAAGGCGGTAGTGACGGAACAACGATTGATTCACAAATAGGGCGAAAGCAAACACGACAAGCCACAGGGCGACCGCGACGACGCCAAGTCCGAGACGCGAAATGACTCCTTCCTCGAGCGAGGTCGCCGTCAGCGATATGGACTCGCGGTTCCAGTAGACCGCGCCCGCCGCTGCCGCCAACACCAACAGAACAGCGATCTTGGCGTACCACGACGAGAAGATCGCGCGGAGGAGCATAGAGGTCATGTTCGCGTTGCTAACGTCTTGCGCCATCGCCACACCCCGGAGAAGGTTATTTGCTACGCGTACGGTTCTAGGAGCCGGCCGCTCAGCTATCTGACCTAATTTTAAACTATTTCCGGGATTTTTCTAGTCTTTTGGCGAGTGTCTCATGGGCGAATGACGGCGTGACCGAGGGCTTGGGGCAAAGGGAAGTGTGCCGGATAAGGGCGGATTGTGAACGTCGAGGAGCCTCAGGAGGCAGGCTTCGGACCTACGGATACGCGTCGCGGTAGCCCGTGCGGTCTTCAGTGGGAAGGAAGAAGTAGAGGCTCTCGACTCTACCGTTGGAGTCGACGAACCAAGTGTAGCTCCCGCGGTCGTCTCCTGTGGCAGTGGAGGTTTCGGGGTCGGTACCGCCGCGAATACACTCGTGATCGTGGTCAATGGAAGCTGATCGAGGAACTTCTTCGATGAACCCGCCCCAGACGAGCTCGCAGAAGTCGATAAGGTAGTCGCGGCTGCTGATGACGAAGCAGCCCGAAGTGCTTTCGGGATTGCACTCGGTACCCTGCGGCGTAAGAACGGATGCCAGCCAGTGGTCGGCCTGATCGTCGGAGTCACTCTCAGCGCTGTCGGAATCACTGTCGGGTTCGTCAATGGGAGGACAGTACAAGAGGGTCCTGTCTCCCGAGGGACTATTCCTCAGGCCATCGAGGTTGGCGCCCGTGCCTTCCTTCCAGGTGGGTGTCCCTCCCCGTGCGCCGAGCACGGGATGGGATGGCAAGGGGGAATCGGCAAGGTATTTCTCGTCAAATTCGAACTTGATGGGATCGCTGGCGTCGGCGTCTCCGCACATCTCCAGGTACAAACGCGTATGGGTCTCGGCGAAGCCCCTATCGTCCTGCGCCGGATTCTGATTGCGCTTGCCCATGATGGGGTACTGACGTTCATTGTTGAATCGTTCGTTGTTGGGGCTGTAGTAATAGGCGTCGACGGCGAGCTGGATGACCCTGCGGTTGGCTTCGTAGGCCTGCTCTCTCGAGCTTTCGAGGAACCCTCTGATCGTGGGAATGGCTATGGCGATGAGGATGCCGAGGATGGCGATGACGACGATGAGTTCAATGAGCGTGAAGCCTTCGGAGGAAGGCATTGCTCGGTGAAAGAACCGCCCGGCAGTTCCCCGTATTCGGTGCATGAATCGCATTATCACACGAGCTCCGTCTGGACGATGATAGTGGGACGCATACGCGTCTCGTCGTAGAGATACTTCGAAAGCGCGCGCTTGACTGTCGGCTCGATCTTGCCATTTCGCCGCTCGCTCCCATTGAGCTCTTCGAGGGCATCGAGGACAATCTCGGAGGCCTGTTCGAGGATGCCATCGGCCCCGTTGACGTCCAGGAAGCCCGACGACTTTACCACCGGCTGATTCAGGAATTCGCCGGTCTCGCTGTCGATTGCGACGGTAAAGGCCACCACCCCGTCCCTTGCAAGTCGACGGCGCTCGTCGAGGACCTTGCTAGTGTCGTCCCAACTGCGATGGCCGTCCACGTATACGTGGCCTGCGGGTACGTCGTCGACAACCTCGCCGTAGTCTTCCCAAAGGGCGAGAACCTCGCCATCTTCGAGCACAAAGGCGTTCTCAGAAGGGACACCAAGAGAAACGGCGAGATCGGCGTGAGCGACCAGGTGGCGATACTCGCCGTGGACGGGAACGAAGTATCGCGGCTTTACGAGGCTGAGGATCATCTTCAATTCTTCGCGGCTCGCGTGTCCGTGCACGTGGACCATGGCGACACGGCTATACAGCACACTTGCACCCTGTCGGAGAAGATTGTCGATTGTCCGGGCGACGAGGGTCTCGTTTCCAGGGATAGGAGAGGCTGAGACGATCACGGTGTCGCCTTCCTGGATCTCTACGTCCTGGTGTTCGCCATTGGCGATTCTCACCAAGGCAGAAGTAGGCTCCCCCTGGGCGCCGGTGGCGATGATGACGACCTGGTCATGGGGGAGCTTGCGGGCCTCGTTCATGGAGACCATGGTGTCGTCAGGGACGCGGAGGTAGCCCAAGTTGCGGGCCATCTTCACGTTGTTGACCATGCTTCGCCCGACGACGGTGACCTTGCGGTCGTATCGGACGGCAGCGTCGATGACCTGTTGTACGCGCGAAATCAGGGAAGCGAAGGTGGCGACCATGACACGACCGGGGGCCTTTGCTATCTCGCGGTCGAGCGCCTCTCCGACGACTCGCTCGGAGGGCGTGTATCCGTCGACTTCGGCGTAGGTGGAATCGGAGCACAGGAGGAGGACGCCCTCGTCGGCCATCCTCGCCAGGGCGGAGAAGTCGGTGCCATTTCCATCCTCAGGAGTGTGGTCGATCTTGAAGTCGCCGGTGTGGATCACCAGTCCGAGAGGCGTCCTTACGGCGATTCCCATGGCGTCGGGTATGGAGTGGCACACCCGGAAGAACTCGATGCCGAGCTTACCTATAGTGAACGGCTCGTGGGGTTGAACAACGTTCAGGCGCGCGTCGGTGAGTCGTCCGTGCTCACGGAGTTTGACGGTGATGAGTCCGTGCGTCAGGCGCGACGAGTAGATGGGCACGTCGATTTGTTCGAGGACGTAGGGCAGAGCGCCGATGTGGTCTTCGTGCCCGTGGGTGATCAGAATGGCTTTGACCTTGTCGCTGTTATCGACGAGGTATGAAACGTCGGGGATCACGAAGTCGACGCCGGGCATATTTTCTTCGGGGAAAAGGACACCCGCGTCGATGACGACGGCCTCGTCCCCGTACTCGATGACCATCATGTTCTTGCCGATCTCGCCGAGGCCGCCCAGCGGGATCACGCGCAGAGGGGTATTGTTCATCTAGGAGATTTCTCTTCCGGAGGGAGTAGGGTCTATGAAACCCATTCTACTAGAACGACCGTGTGCGGGTAAGTGTTTCTATGGTGTTGGAGCGGTCATTCGAGTCTGCTCAGAGCCAGCCAGAGGGAACCTCTCCACTCCCCTCTTTGAGCTCCGGCCTTCGACGGAGTGACGATTAGTCGCCGGCTAGAACAAGCCGAGCTGCTTCTGGTCGGAGGGAGGCTCGTCCTGGGGCTCAGCAGCGGAGTCTTCGGACGGCCTGTCGGCAGATTGGGACGGCGGCGCATCGAGGAGTCCCAACTGCGCGGTCTGCGGCTCGGAAGGTGGGGGCTGCACTGGGGCGGCTGTCGGGGTCGTGGCCTCCAACAGGCTGGGGAGCTTGAGGAAGTCGCGTTCGAGGGAGGCGCGTATGGTGGAATTCCGAAGGGCGGCGGCGGGGTGGTACAGGGGGTAAACGATAATGCCGTTCCAGTTTGCGGGAGTGCCTCTCAGCTTGCCGATCGGTTCGTCGGGGAAGAACTTGGCGGTGGAGTAACGGCCCAGTGTTACTATCACCTTGGGGGAGACCAGCTCTATTTGCCTGTCGAGATAGGGGCCGCAGGACCTGATTTCTATGGGGAGTGGGTCGCGATTGTTGGGCGCCCGGCACTTGATCATATTGGTGACGAAGACATCTTCGCGTCTCATGCCGATGGCCCCCAACATCTCGTTGAGGAGCTGCCCGGCACGGCCGACAAATGGGAGGCCCTGCTGGTCCTCGTAGTAGCCGGGTCCCTCGCCGATGAACATCAGTTCGGCCGTGCGGGAGCCGTTTCCGGGTACTGCCGTCGTCCTCTTGGATCCGAGCGAGCAGAGGGTGCAGCTGTTTATGAGGCGGTCAATCTCGTCGAAGTCTGCGGTGAAGACGTTGTCGGTCATGTCGAACTCCCGGCGCATGGTAGCAACGGGACTGATACGACGTCAATCGAGCGGGGACATTTTTTGTTGAGGCATGTAGGCCCCGCAAAGGAGACGTTTGTCCAATTGCCTTTCATTCTGAGCGCGGCGAGGAAACTAGGGTGTTATGCCGTAGTCATAGGGGGCGGTCCAGCTATGAATCTCGGCTTGAAGGACACGGACTCAAAGTTCTTCACACCGCTGGGCCGCGTTAGGAATATCTCATGAGGGTTGCCACCCTCACCACCTGGTATGAAAATGGCGTTGATCTCTCCGTTTCTTGAGGGACTGACGGGGAGGCACCGAAGATGGATTCCTGCCTTCGCAGGAATGACGATGCGGGGGTGGCACGGAGGGCTATTTCCCCAGGAAATACCTCATATCGGTTGCCACTGACACCACGAAACATGAAGGTGTGCGGTTTTGGTTTACCAAGCTGCTCCGGGGGGTTATTTCAGGGTAAGGACAAATTGGGGTTTAGTCGCTCACGATCTTGCCAGCGACGATTGAGCAGGACGGTTGAGGCTAACCGGCTTCGACGGCCAGACTGGCGGCCTTGAGGGGGTTGCGGAGGAGCATGGCGATGGTCATGGGGCCGACGCCTCCGGGGACGGGAGTGATGGCCGCCGCCTTCTCGGATACGGAGTCGAAGTCCACGTCGCCCACGAGACGATAGCCACGCCTGCGCTCCGGGGCGTCGATGCGATTGATTCCCACGTCGATGATGACCGCGCCGTCCTTGACCATGTCGCCGGTGATGTAGCGTGGTCGCCCAATCGCGGCAATGAGTATGTCGGCCTGGCGGGTGATCGAGGGCATATCGGTCGTGCGGGAGTGGCAGACGGTGACCGTCGCGTCCGCGCCGGACTGCTTCTGCACGAGGATGGAGGCGACGGGCTTGCCCACGATCTCACTGCGACCGACGACAACAACATGCTTGCCTGCGGGGTCGTATCCGTCGCGGATGAGCATCTCGCGGATGCCAGCGGGAGTCGCCGGTGCGAATCGCTCGCGACCCTGGGACAGCAGACCGACGTTGAAGGGGTGGAGGGCGTCCACGTCCTTCAGAGGGTCGATTGTCTCTATGACGGGGTACTGGTCGAGGTGATCGGGCAGTGGCAACTGGACGAGGATGCCGTGGACGTTCGGGTCCTGGCCAAGCCGTCGCACCTCGGCCATGAGGGAATCCTGAGTCGTCGACGGGGACATGGTCACGTCACTCGTGGTCATGCCGGCCTCGGCGGCGGCGCGATGCTTGTTGCGGACGTAGACCCTGGAGGCAGGGTCGTCGCCTACGAGGACGACGGCCAAGTGCGGCACGAAGTCGTGCTTCTCTGAGAATTTCGCGACGTCCTCCGCCACCTCGCCACGAACTTCGGCGGCAATTCTCGCTCCGTCGATGATCTTCGCGCTCACGTGTCCTCCCGGTCATGTCGCAGTTGTGGTGACAAGTGCGATTGTAACATGGGCGTGATCTGTATCTCCCAAAGGGTGTCCAAAAGGTCAACCGACGATGATCGTGGCGAGCTTGTCGAACTATGAACTGCGCTTGAACCCTTCGACAGGCTTTCAAGTAGCAGCGGGAACCCCCTCTCTGTATCTCTCCCCCGGCGGGGGAGAGATTTTGGGTGACTTTCCGGCGGTTACTGACGCCGACTCAACACAAGCATGGGGAGGAGTTCAGACGGTGATGCGCCAGAAATATTCGTAAATTTGTTGCATTTTGTTGCATTTTGTTGCATTTTCCTCGTTATTGTAAAGTTGGGTGGGTTAGCCGGGTGATCGGATGCAACACGGATGGGGAGGGGGCGGGCACCTGTCCGCCGAGTTTTTCTAATCTTGTTCCATTTCGTTCCATTCTGTTCCATTTCCAGGTCCTGCGAGGACTTGGCGGTGAGCGACCGCCTATATATAGAGTGGTACATGTGTTCTTGTTTGTCAAATCGAGGGGAGTGAAGGGATTCACCACCTGGAATGAAGAGGGCAGCTTGGACTTAAAGGAACCGAAGGCTGGATTCCGGCCTCCGCCGGAATGACGGTGTGGCGGTGCTACGACGGCAATTTTCGTAGCAATCGTTTATGTCGGTTGCCGCCGACACCACCTATCATGAAAATGGCGGTGGGGGCGATTCGCGAATCGCCCCTACGGGGGTTGGCCGGGGGTTATTTTCAGAGGAATAACCGTTGTTGGAGTTACGAAATGGTCTCCGACGCGGAGAGGACCGGTGATCAGTTCCGAGATTCCGCGACGCTTTCAATCGTAGAAGAGCGGGAATATAATGCGCGCGAGTTGAGAGGCGATGACGCAGTCAAGGAGGCCCCATTGGCAACGTTTTCCGACGCGCTGAGTTCCGGTGAGTTCGTGGTGACGACGGAGTTGAACCCGCCAAAGGGGACTGACCTGGAGCCGCTTATGCGGAGGGCGGAGTCGCTGAGCGCTATGGTGAGGGCCTTCAACTTAACGGACTCGGCGGGGGCGAACATGACGATGGCGCCCATTGCGGCGGCCCACTTGATGATCGACCGGGGCATCGAGCCGATTCTGCAGGTTACGGGACGGGACAGAAACAGGATAGCGCTGGAGGGAGAGATACTGGCGGCGGCGGCGCTTGGCATTCGAAACGTCCTGTGCATGAGCGGCGATCCACCGGGGCGGGGCGACCATCCCGACGCCAAGGGCGTGTTCGATCTCAAGGCAGAAACACTGCTTGAGGCGGTGACCGCTATGAACTCGGGCAAGGACATGTACGGCAACGAACTCAAGGGGACGCCTGCCCTGTTCGCGGGAGCGGTGGCGAATCCCGGTGCGGACGACGTTGACACCGAGCTCGCCCGGATGGAGGATAAGGTACGCAGTGGGGCCTTGTTCTTCCAGACGCAGGCCGTATACGATGCAGCGTCGTTCGAGAACTTCATGGAAGGCGCGCGAGGGTTCGGCGTACCCGTGCTGGCGGGAATGATCGTCCTCAAGTCGGGTGGCATGGCGCGGTTCCTGAACGACAAGCTGCCCGGCGTGAGCGTGCCGCAAAGCATCATCGACGAGATGGACGGCGCGGAGGACAGGGCTGAAGCCGGAGTACGAATAGCGGCACGGCTCATCGACGAGGTGCGGGGGATGTGCGACGGCACACACATCATGGCGATTGGATGGGAATCACGCATTCCGGCGATTCTCGAAGCGGCCGGACTTCCGCACGGCGAATAGGGAGCGAGTGGCGAAACGATGCACTTCCTCAAAGGCCCGTCCAAACGGTAGGCACATGCTGGTCACCGGCGTCGACATCATTGAGATTGATCGCGTTGAGCGAGTCTTTGAACGGTACGGTGACCGGTTCCTCAGGCGAATCTACAGCGAGGGTGAGATCCGTTACTCGAGGGGGCGCGGACCCCAGTTGGCGAGCAGGTTCGCGGCGAAGGAGGCCGTGATGAAGCTGCTCGGAACGGGGGTAAGAGGGGTACGCTGGCGGGACATAGAAGTGGTGCGGTATCCGGGAATGGCGCCGCACATAGTTTTGCACGACACCGCCATCGCGCGGGCGGAGCGTATCGGACTAAGCGACATCGCGCTCTCGCTGTCACACTCGAAAAGATACGCCGTCGCCTCGGTGGTCGGCAATAGCTCGGAAGGTAACCTTGTCCCTCCGAGATAGGAAGGGCCTTTTACCCTCACACCAGCCGACGTATCGGGGGACGGGGCAGGGTCTCTCCCGCGAACGGCAGGAGGGGTTACAAGCGGCTCAT
>JAPOPA010000178.1 GCA_026713145.1 Chloroflexota bacterium | reverse complement strand
GCCTCGGCCGTGGGCATGGGCATCTCGGGCACGAAGAGGACGGCGCTGAGGTGCTCGGGTATGGAGACGGTCGAGGTGATGAGGCGGTCCCCGTCGTGAACGACGACCTGGCACCCGCCGTAGAGCGCGGCGGCGGAGTTGTCGGGGTGTCCCTCGATTCTCGCGGCGATGGCCAGGACGCGCGCGTCATCTCAAGGACATCCGAGCAGCTCGTTGGCGGCGACTATGCCCGCGACTGCGGCGGCAGAGCTGCTGCCAAGTCCGCGTCCGAGGGGTATCTCGTTGGTGCAGGTAAAGCGGACGGCAGGGACGGCCTCACCCACCTCTTCGCAGGTGAGTTGGAACGCCCGCGCAACGAGGTTGTCGGGGCCCGACGGGAGCTCGTCGCGTCCGAGGCCATGTATCTCGAACCCGGTCGCATCGGTGTCGACGCGAACGGTGTTCCAGATGTCGAGGGCGATGCCGAGGCAGTCGAAGCCCGGCCCCATGTTGGCGCTCGTCGCGGGCGCTTGCACCGTCACGCTGCGTGCCATGCCGTCCCTCCCTGTTGTAGTGCACGTGGGCATCTGCCCTCACCCCAACCCCCGTATCGAGTACGGGGCACCCCCTCTCCCACGACGGGAGAGGGGGTGGATTCAAGTGCGGAGCCGATGGCAATTATACACGCCGCCAGGCTTCGAATCGGATATAATGGGAATCCCGAACACTTGAAATGCATTTGCGATAGGGGCTAATGCCGATTTCTCTTGATGCGGCCAGTTTCTCCCTGATCGAACTCTCTGGATTCCGGCCTTCGCCGGAATGACGGTGGGTGGTTGCTGCTATCGGCAATGGATTTGTGGAGTTACAGATCAGTCATGACTAATCGGTATTTCCTCGCCTCGTAAAGCAGTCCACACTTTACCTTTCATGGTCCACTCCGCCACCGGGAAGAAATCCCCCATCGACCTCATTCGACGCAAGTCGCTCGACGCGCTGGACTACCCGGACGTGCAGGCGGCCGTGGTCGGCAACACGACGTTTCCTCTGGCTGAGGAGCTTGCGACGCGTATCGAGCCGGTCTACACGGCGCGGGAGGTCGAGGAACTCCAGCGAGAGACGCGTGACGGGGTAGCGTACCTGGAGGAGTCGGGTGACCCTGACCTGAGCGCGAGAGTCGACGCCACAGAGGCCGTCCATAGGGCCAGTCTCGGCGGGGTGCTGAAGGGCAAGGAACTGCTGGAAGTGGCCGACTCGCTGGAGGTACTCGGTCGCGCGAAGTCGGCGTTTGCACGCAACACGGCCAGCGCGCCGGTGCTCGCGGAGATCGCGTCCGGCATTCCCGACCTGCTCGACGTTCAGCGCCAGGTGAGGCAGAAGATCGGTATCCGCGGGGAGGTCCTGGACAGCGCGACGCCCAGCCTCGGCGGGCTACGTCGGAGCGTCCGCGCGGCATACAGGAACGCGGTCGAGGCGCTCGAACGGGTGATGCGGTCGCCCGTCGGGGAGGAAGCGCTGCAGGACCATGTGATCTCCGTCCGCTCCGAACGTCTCGTCCTCCAGGTCAGGACGGGGCTGCGCCACAAGGTACCCGGCATCGTCCACGACGTTTCGAAGACGGACGCCACTCTTTTCGTCGAGCCGTTCGCGACCGTCGATGCCTGCAACTCGTGGCGGGAGCTTGCTCTTGAAGAGGACGAGGAGACCCGCAGGGTGTTGATCGACCTGTCTGAGCTTGTCGGAGCGGTAGCGGACGATATCCGAATGGGAATGCGGCTCACCGCACGGCTCGACTTCATCATGGCGAGGGCGAGGTACAGCGCCCGGCTGAAGGGCGTTCCGGTCGGTGTGGAGGACGACGGCGATTCATCGATGGTTATCAGGCTCGTGGAGGCGCGGCACCCGCTGCTCGGGGACGACGCGGTTCCGGTCTCGGTCGGCATCGCCGGGGAGTCGTCGGTGCTGGTGATCACCGGGCCGAATACCGGTGGCAAGACCGTCGCAATGAAGACCGTCGGCCTACTCGCGCTGATGCACCAGTCCGGGCTTTACGTCCCCGCAGGAGACGGGAGCGTACTCCCCATATTCGATGGCGTCTACGCCGACGTGGGCGACCAGCAGAGCATCGCAGGATCGGTCTCGACGTTCAGCTCGCACATGCTCAACGTGATTGAAATTCTCGACCACGCGACGACCAGATCGCTCGTGCTCCTCGACGAGCTGGGCACAAGCACGGACCCGGAAGAGGGTTCGGCGCTCGCGAAGGCCGTCCT
>JAPOPA010000191.1 GCA_026713145.1 Chloroflexota bacterium | reverse complement strand
GCGACCGCGGCCTTTCAGAGGACAAGATCGACGCGATATACGTGGGGAATCCGACGGCGGTGCTGACGCTGGCGTAAAGCAGGTTGGGTGCCGGGTTCTGAATCCCGGCCTCCGCTGGCATGACGGATCGTCGAGAATTGAGGATTGGTCAGCGTCTACAATCCCTGGGGACTGGCGTCCTGCGCCGAGGGCGACAGAGGACTGTGGGGACTTCCTACGAGGTGAGGAAGTAGGGGGACGGAAACTTCTTTCCTAGTTCCGGGACGTCCAGATGGTGTGGTAGTTGTCGCCTAGGATGGCGGCGGTCATCTCGGTCTTTTCGGAGTGGCGGAGCTCTTTCAGGGCGGAGCCGCAGGTGTCTAGGGCCTCACGAGGGTTGGGACCCGACTGAGAGAATCGTTCAACGAGCTTATCCCAGATGCCGTTCTGGACGAGGGTGTCGACGTAGCCGTGCCACGGAATGACGGTCAGGCCGGTCGGACGCGGGAAGCCGGGTCGGAGACGACGGACGCTTCTGATGCGTTCACGGGGGGAAGAGACCATTGGCATGAGACGGAGCATCGGCCCATCGGACTCGCTGCTTCTCATGTCGAAGACGGCGGACTTATCAAAGGTTGGGAAGGATATTGAAACAACTTCGGCGTTATCGATATCGTTGAAAAGCTCTTCAAGGTCGACAGCGAAATCGTCACGATCCATAGATGGCCATCCCTCCCAGAAGCTGGTGTACCGCTGCCTTGAACCGTAAACGATTCCGGGCGACACGACACATCAATGTATAGCACGTTTTGGGCATGTAATTCAAGAGTCCACGAGGTCTCTGACCGTCTCAAGGAAAGAGGGTATCACAGCCTGCCAATCGCCTACCACACCGTAGGAGGCATCTTTGAAGATATTGGCCTCGCGGTCCTTGTTGATTGCGACGATCTGCTTCGCGCCTGAGCACCCGGCCATGTGCTGGCTGGCGCCGGATATTCCGACGGTGATGTAGACGTTCGGGGCTATCGTCCTGCCGGTGAGGCCTACCTGGTATGAGTGATCGATCCAACCCGCGTCACAGGCGGCGCGGGACGCCCCCATCGCTCCGCCGAGCAGGTCTGCCAACTGCCCTACCGTTTCAAAGGGTTCCGGGCCTCCGAGTCCCCTTCCGCCGGCGACAACGATGTCCGCGTCTTCGAGGCGGACGCCCTCACTCGCCTGGGCGACCGTGCGGATGTTTCTCACGCGGCCGGGTGAGGATGTGAGATCGACGCTAATGGGAACGACATTACCCATTCGAGAGGCATCCGGCTCGGAAGGTTCGTATGCCCTGCCCCGCATGACTACCACCTGCAGGCCGTCGCCGGGGAAGGTGACGGTGGCCATGGCACTGCCGCCGTAGACGGGTCGTGTGGCGACGACGCGTCCGGTCTCGGCGTCGGTACCGACGCGGATGCAGTCCTGTGCAAGTCCGGCTCCAAGGCAGAAGGCGACTCTCGGTCCGGTCTCTCTGCCGTCCTGCGTCTTGCCGACGAGGACGACATCGGGGCCGACCTGTTTGCAAACTTCGGTTGTGGCTGCGACCTTAGGATCGATCTCGGGGCCGTCGAGAACGGGGTCTTCGACGGTATAGACGGAGGACGCACCGAGGGCGATGGCTGCACGTGCCGGGGCATCGAGTTCAGTGCCCAAGAGGGCGACGCCGATATCGTCGCCGATCTGCCGCGCGGCCGCGATCAACTCGCCGGTCACGGGATCGAGGGTCATGTCTTCGGTAAGTTCGCCGAGTACGAGGACTGATGTCATTGGATATAGAAAGTATTTCGTCGGGGGTCTCGGTTCAGATGAGCTTGTCTTCGCGGAGCTTGAGGGCCAGCTTGCGGCCTGCATCGGCGTCGTCCTCGCCCTCGATGATCTCGACGGAGCGGTCGGTCACCGGCACGTACAGGTCAGTGATGACCACCTTCGGCGCGAGCGTCGAGGTGTCGATTCCCAGGTCGACGGCGCTCCAGACCGTCGGGGTCTTGCGTCCCGCCGCCATGATGCCCCGCAGGGTGGCGTATCGGGGCTCGCCGAGCTCGTTGGTGACGGTAACCAGCGCGGGCAGGTCGGCCTCAAGTTCCCGGTAGCCGTCGGGGACGACCTGCTGGACGGAAACCGTCCCGTCGTTAACGTCGACCTTCTGCGCGACGGTGAGGCACGGCAGATCGAGCATCTCGGCGACGCCGAGAGGGACCTGGGCATTGTCCCAGTCGGAGGCCTGACGTCCGGCGAGGATGAGGTCGAAGTCACCGATCTTCCTGATGGCAGCGGAAAGGACGGTCGCCGTGGCGAAGGAGTCGAGGTCGTGGAAGGCGTCGTCCTGCAGAAGCACGAGATCGTCGGCGCCCATCGACAGCGGCTTCTTGACGACGTCCG
>JAPOPA010000200.1 GCA_026713145.1 Chloroflexota bacterium | reverse complement strand
AGGTCCTCGCTCCCCTGCCACTCCCTGGGGACCGGCAGGTCCTCGCTCCCCTGCCACTCCCTGGGGACCGGCGGGGCCCCGCCCCCCCCCCCCCCCCCCGGGGCCGGCGGGGGCGCGCGCCCCCCCCGCCCCCCCCTGGGGCCCGGCGGGTCCTCGCTCCCCTGCCACTCCCTGGGGGCCGGCGGGTCCAGATACTTCATGCGACCTGATAAGCTCGAGGACCTCGGCCTCCGTCAAACCCTCGGAACAAGCGACGACGGAAAGGACAATCACAATCACGGAAATCGTTGTAAGTTTAATTCGTACCATTTGACAACTCCCTAGAGTCGCTCTAGACTCTCCCTACCCTGTCAAAGAAATGGGACGCCGAGGCACTAACCCCGACGCCCCCTTTGCCACAAGAGAAAGTAGCTCTCATGGCCCCTACATCTTACAACACCCTTACAGCTTGCAACTATAGTATTTCCATAAACGTCATGTCAATTGAAAGCGGCTCTAGGGCCGCTTTCACCTTTAACGGCGGTATACAGGGCGCAGAGACTGGCGACCATCCACGTAAACCTTAAAGCAACATACTATTTTCTAATCGCATCAACCTTGCATGCGCAAAACGGCACGGGTATAGGACGATCTCGACCCCTAAAGTCTGACTTGGCGTCCACCCGTTTGCCTTGATCCTGTCGAAGGGCAGGTGTGCGGGACAAGGCGGCTTCCACCACCAACTGCCACCCGACTAGAGCCTCAATCCTTCCTGGTAAGGGCAAGTACGGATTGTGTGAATGCGATTGCTATGGCCAAGGGTATTGCACGGGATTCCCCACATTGGGAGTCTTCAGGCTCAATGGGCGATCTTCTCCTTTGACGGACGACTTGACCGCCGCACCTTCTGGCTAAAGGGTGTGCCAGGACTGTTGGTGTTCGGCGCAGGGCCGTTCGCTTTTCTGCTGTTGGCCGCTTTGATCGAGGTGGAAATTGCCGGGGTCATAATCGCGCTTGCCTCCTACGCGGTGGCGCTCTACATCGGGGTGGCGCTCACCGTTAACCGCCTTCATGACTGCGGTCTGTCGGGTCGCTGGCTGCTGGTGGCACTTGCCGGCCTCATGGTGATCGTGGGCGTGGCCAGCGGCATGGGCGGCGGCACGACGCAGACGAGCTTGGGTAGCAGCTTCCTGCTTTGGTTGGCGGCGGTACTGGGTGTCGTTGGAGCGATGGAAGGGACGGACGGGCCGAATGAGTATGGTGAGGGAAGCCGGAGACATGACTTACAAGGGCCAAAAGATGTGAGATCGAGGTCGTCGTCGACCCCACAAACGTAGAGCGAAAGTGGAGTGCAACCTACAGTGAATTCTTGGCTGGAAAGGTGGTCACCGATGCTAAGGCTCCTCATTTATACGGCGGCGTTTGGTTATATGGCGGCGATGTGTCAGCGCCCGGTCGAGTTGGATCGGCCCTTGTCCATGCACTGGCCACAGGTAACGGTGCTGGCGGCTCTGCTCATAGGGGAAGTGGTTGACTGGTGGGTGAAGCGGGGCAAGGAGAGGAAAGTCTATAAGCGCCGGTTGGTGGCCTACGTCGTGGGCGCGTGGTTGACGGCGTCCTTGGCGACGGGCGCGTACTGGTATGGGGATACGATGTGGTATGTGTGGCTGGTCCTCGGAGCGGGGCTTCTGGGTGTTGTAGAATGGGTCGTGTGGCTCAAGGCAAAGGTGCAGGGGAGGAAGGGAACTGCGGAGGGAGAGGACAGTAGTCGCTCTGCCGTCGAGAGGCCTGAACCCCCGAAACACAAGTAGGAGAGGAGAGGAATGCAAGTGATAGAGACAAGCGACTGGTGATTCCAGTTTGAGATTGTGGACGGCGACATATACGAAGGAGACCCGGTTGGGGATGCTATAGGCGTGGACAACACCGCCTTCGGCATCTTCGTGCCTACGGTCACGGGAGCCCATGTGCTCAAGGCGTACCTGACGGCCGACGAGCTCGCAGAATCTCTCGTGCTCTCAGCACCTTCAAGGATGAAGGAGCTTTTGGAGAAATCCAAAGGCGCCACAAGTTCCCCCAAATTGTACGTGCGGCATAGCTGTTGTGGATGCCAGGAGGATTTGTGCGGAACTCGACTGCCCCTATCGCTAGGACCCTCGCAACAAAAGTAGGACATTTGAAGCAAGACGCACCATGACGGCGATCGCACCAGCTACGGACGGGACTGCCCTGCTAGACCGAGAAAAGCGCGGGATGCAACAAAGTACAGGGAAAGATGCTGCACGGCCTCTGCCGGAGTACCTCACGGCCTCAGAGATCGGCGTGATGCTCGACTGTGCCCCTCACGCCGAGCTCCGGCTTCTCATGCTGATCCAGTGGCGCTCCGGCCTCAGAATCTCCGAGGCTCTCGCGCTAACGTGGGCTGACATCCAACCCGACGACGACAACCCGACGGTCCGCGTCCGCCAAGGCAAGGGGAAGCGACCCCGCATGGTCCCGCTCCATCCCGAGCTTCGGTCCGCACTTGGTCTCGTCGCAGGCTACCAACGCCCGCGCCTCCATGAGCGAGTCGTTGCATACGACCGTTCGACGGCGTTCAGGTGGACCAAGGCCGCGCTCCAACGTGCGGTCGAGCGCGGCCAGTTGACGGAAGGCCGAGACGTGGGAACTCACACGTTTCGCCATTCCTACGCCCGACAACTGCTTATGCACGGCATCCCGATCAATCACCTAGGCAAGTGGCTCGGACAAGCCCACATCGACCATACACTCGTGTATCTCAAACTTCTACCGGACCCTGCCGGAAGCCTGGCGACTGTGCCGTAGGGAGCGAAGGAGAGACGCTATCAAGTCTTTACTAATTGTGCTCGGCTTCGTGGTAACGGGAGTAGGTTTCGGGTGCGAGGGCAGTGGACTTACGGAAGAAGAGGTCGTGCGACTCATCCAGACTCACACGCCCTCAACGCCTGTCGCGCCAACGCCGTCCTCGATACCTGCGCTAACCCTAACTCTGACTCCCCCGCCAACGCCGTCCTCGATACCTACGCTAACCCTAACCCTGACTCCCCCGCCAACGCCGTCCTTGATACCTGCGCCAACCGCGACTCCCGCCCCAACCCCCACACTCATTCCAACCCCGACACTCTTTCCTACCCCTCTCCCTGGCGTGCTGGTGCATGATGTACGCGGCGACGAGGTGAGGTTAACGTGGTACACCGACTCGGCCATCACCTCTCATTCGGTAGAGTGCGGAGTCAAGGGGAGTGATTGGAAGTGGGAGGTTCTCTACACACTAATCAGTGGGCGGATCCCCGGCACGACACGATACATGGAGATACCTCTTGACGAATGCAGTTGGGATGACGAGTGGGAGACCTGCACTACTGCCGGATGTGATTTCTGGATCAGGCATCGCTCGAAGCGCCCCGATGGGTGGACGCCCTGGTCCTTGGTGGAGTTTAAGTATCCGCAATGATTATCCAAAATGCAGGGCGCTTCGCAATCTTCTTGATCCTGCCCGCGGTCGCTGTCGGGAAGGTGGTCGTCGACGCGACCGATAGCTTGCCATGGCGACTCTTTTGGTGTGTCGTGCTCGTTGCCGCAGTCGTCCTATCCACTGTCTGTTGTATGCCCAAATGGAAGTTGTGACCTAGAGAGGGCGGCAACAGCCAAGTCTGCTCTCGATCCATGTCTCGAAGCGGCACCTGATTCACTCCTAACTCAGTGTCGCTTGAGAAGGTACACCGAGCACAGCCCATCTCGCCAGCTTCCAGAACTTATGAGACAGGCTCATACATGACCGGCCAAGAGTGAGGGCATCGCCGATGGTGCGATGCCCTCCCCCTTCTTGCGTAGCGGTCTAGTGTCCCGCGCCGACCGGCTCGGCCTCCCGCCCCTGTTCTAATGCCCACTCGAACATCGAGAGGCTTGCGGGCTGGGTCTTCCCGTTGCGGTGCTTCGGCTTGACCGGCTCCTCGGCCATGAACTCCGCCCAGGAGAACAGCGACTACTGCGGCTCCTCAGCCTCGTCATGGTGGCCGTTGACTTTACCGTTGGCGGGCGCGTGCCCGTTTACCGGAGCCAGTTCGACCGTCGGCCCGACGCCGAACAGGTCGTTATGGCCGTTGGCATGGTGGCCGTTGCCGTTGACCTAGACGACCTCTGGCTCGGCCTCCACCAGCTTCCAGCCGCCGTCAACCAGCAGTTCCTCGGCGGTGGCCTCGGCGTTCCGCGTCTTGGCGAACACCTCCTCCACCGTTTCGGCCTCGTCCTCCTCCTCTCCGCTGACAATCTTGCGGGCCAGAGCCATCATCATATCGTCCCCGTCGTCGCCAAATGCGGCCAGCCCGTCCTCCGGCAGCTCGCCCTCGACTACGAGGGAGCTTTGCAGCTTCTTCGCCATCAGCTTCAGAACGTCGGCCTGTAGGGTGTTGCGGTAGAACATGAACACCACCCTGACCGGGCGGTTTTGCCCGATGCGCCACGACCGGCGTGACGCCTGCCGCATCACGTACACGCTGTATTCGTTCTTTGTCTTCCAATGGACACAAAAAAATACGGTTTTCATGGACAGTCGATTGGGAGGCAGCACAAGTTGAATAGGAAACAGCAGACGGTGGGAGCTTACAGTCCCTCCCAACTCGGTGGGTCAAAATGCGGGTCTGCCGACAGCCTAAGAGTTTGAGCCCTTCCAGATACTCTTGGGTCGTCGATTTGGGTCAATATAAGCCGGGACGGAATGGGGTAGAACAGGGGGCACGAGAGTGCCGAAACCGGCTAGGTCTCAGGGACTTCCGGTACTACACGAAGACGGATTCCCTAGTAGCTTCTCGACGCGAATAATACCAGTGAGCCAAAGTTGACTGTGGACAGAACTATCTTCTAGTTGGTGTCGTTATTGCGAGTGGCTCGCTAGGATGTAGGGACAGACCACAAGGCGTTAGGATGGCGATCAGACGTCTGTCCTGTTGGACTAACATCGATCACGCAGACCGTAACCCTGCGGGCATCCTCCTCCGATAGAGTCTCTTCAAGACGCGTCTTCACCTCACGGGGCGTGGTCGGGAGCTCGCCATAGGGAGGTAGGGTGACTGAATCACCACCGAACCAGAGCACTAGATAGATACCGTACCCACATGTAGCAGGGTCCCTCGTGTACTTTGCAATGAGCTGGTCCCGCAGAGCGCTCCAGACGTCCCGGTGACTACTCTTCTTGACTTCTATCGGCACATTGAAGTCTTGGTACGCAACACGGATGTCGGACCGGTTGTCGTTGGCGTATTGACCTTCAGGCTGACCATCGACTCCATCGGGAAGCTGCTCTCGAAGGTCCGAGAGCAGTGCGTCGCGGCAAGAGTCCTCGTGCTTAGGCCTCTGCGGTCGACCGTACGAATCTTCGTTCCAGTACTGGCGCCAGTCGTCGGTATTCCCTGTCCTGATCCGAACTGCGATTGCGTCTATCAAGTCCACTAGAAGGGCAGCAAGGTCGCCCGCATTGGACGGTGATCGGTTGCTTAGTGTAGAGCGGGCCTGTTCGACGCTAGGATGCCGATAGGCTGCATCTCGGTGGATCACCCGCTGAGCATCTCGAGCCCGGTCAAGCTGCCCAAGCCAGCGGAAGAGCGCTGGATCGGTTGCAAGTACTTCCAACGCATGCGTCGCGTCTCGGTCTGGCATGGAAGCCAGTCGCTGTATCAGTTGCACGACTAGCTCGGATGCGTCCATTGCCGGTGTACCGCTCCAATTCGAATGCGAACCTCCTTCAGTGAAAGGGCCGAACGAAGCCCCTATCAGCCTGATGAGAAGCTTCAGTGTCGCTGCCTGACGCTTTTCGATTAGGATCTGCAGGGGATACTTGGGTGACAGAAAAGCCGCCAGTTGCCCGATCCGACTGCCTCGTCCGCCGACAAAGCTCTCTAACTGCCGACCATACGTCTCGGGAGAAAGGACGATGCCGGCCGCTAACCAGTGGACACGCTGCGCCACGTTCATGCTCTTGCGAGTGAGTTTGCCATTAATGATCTCATCGAGACACCCTCTATCCGCATGTTGTAGAGCGGCCCAAAGCAGATTGTCCAGCGCCTGGATCTGTTTCTGGGTACATCGTACGGGGAAAGCTCGCAGAAGTGGCAGGCTCCCGCCACGGGCAACCTCAGCGTGGTTCTTTATATGTGCTAACTCGTAGAGACCTGGGATGTGTTCGTTGCCTGCACGAATCAACGCCGTCGCACACTGGACTAGAACGTCTGTCACAAGTTCGGGGCATGAATCGACAAACCTCACATACCATCCCGGATCCTCACCACGGCCAGTGGGAGTGCAGAAGTGAAACGTGAGAGCCTTGCGCATTTGAAGTCCAGTCAACCGGTCCAACTGCTCCGGTATCACTCGCTCCACTTCGTCCATGCCTGCGAGAAACGGAAAGGCGAGGTAAGGCATTCGAGATTCTGATTTGAGGCGTATGATTTCTTCGGCTTCCGGAACATCCATGCGCCATACCGTGCCCCGAAGACCGGCGAGCGTCGCCTCGACCAGGTCTTCATCGTTGCCGAGAAGTTCGCTGAGTCGTTGATCTGCTGCTATGTTCCTGCGCCGCCCCGGGTAATAGCCGAAGTATGCCTTACCAATCTCGAACAACAGCGCTGGTGCAACTCGGTTCTCGCGCAGTGCGTCGGCGTTGGATCGAACGTAATCAACCCACTGGTCTCTTCTGCGTTGATCCTCGTCGCGATACTTCTCCATTCTCAGACGATGCTCTGCGGACTCGGCACTGACCGGAGGGTCCAGAAGGACTGCTAACCATTTCTCCAACGCTTCGTGTCCACGTGTGCGCTCAACCAGAACCGCGTGGGACAGACCACTGCTATTGTCCTGGCTATTGTGTGCCTGGACGGCGAGTTGAAGCAGATACCTCGAAACATGAGGTGCCGTGTCCACGAGCGCGACCGAGCGTCCCAGGCTCCATGGACCAAAATCCGGTGGGAGCGTACTGCCAAACAGTGAAGTCCATACCGCATCTGCGCGGAGAATGAAATCGTCCGTGTCTGGACACCTAAGCAGTCCTTCTAGGAGGATAGCCTTCTGGACATCTGGACGCTGTTCGAGCCAACTACGCACATCGCCGATAGACTCATCAGGGAATCTGAATCCCTCCCGACCTCGGAATGAGCCAGCACTGAGCCAGTCAAAGAGCCTTGCTGTCTCCAGTTCGTCGCCGCATGTACGCAATCCGCGAGCTAGGAGTGTTACGGGAAGGCGATCCAAGAAATTGCGCTCAAGAGCGGACCGCAAGGCTGGCAACCTCTCATGCAAACTATCTAGCAGCACGCATACATCCTCATCCGTTGACCGCTTAACGATGATCTGATCCCAGAATCTGACGTATTGGCCTATCAGTTCCGAGTGCATCCCCGCGCTCAGATAGTCCCATACCTGTGAAGGAGCTATGTCTTCAGGGTAGAGCCGGATCAACAGTGTCCCTAGGAGTTCGTTGTCGGGATCCGACACTCGCCCGGCGTGTATGTCTTGGAGGAGGTGCTTGAGCTTGCACGTTGTGTCTAGGCCATCAGCTGAGTTCCAGATAAACGCATCGAGCGCTGACTTGGCGATCCATGGTGTCCAGCTATCATCGCGAACGATGTCTAGCAGGATCTGAGACAGGTCAGGTCGGGGATTCCCGTGCTGCAGTACGTGCAATATGAAGAACACGTTCGACTGTTGGCCTACATCACGGTTCCGGTCAGTGAGTATCTCGCGAAGCGTAGCCTCCATATCCGAAGAGGCAAGCGGTCCAAACGCTGAGGAGGACCTTTCTGCGTAGCCAAGTCTTGCAGCTTCGCGGCTGATCGACCTCAACAGCTTACGCTTTTCATCAGTCATGAATCCTCGAATGTCGCCGTACAACCCCACACCAACGGGGTCCGAATCGATCAGGTAGCTACGAGCTTTCGTAGAGAGGGCTGCGAGCCAAGCGGAAAGGCCTCTGAGTTCGGTTACTACAACCCCGTCCTCGCCGGCGATCAGCGAGACCACGCGCCTCACCGAGAGCCCACGGTTGATCAGTGTGGCAAGGTGTCGAGCACCAAGATACTCAGAGATGTGCCGGTGAACAGGTGTGTATCTGCCTTGACCTTCGCCCTTGAATAGCTTTGTTGAGAGCGCGTCACGAGAGTCCTCAATGGACAGCGGGCTGTCGCTATCCAAGGAAATGTAATCGGCATCCATCAGATCGTTGTTGAGCGTGTAGCCTACCGAGCCGGAGATTAGCTGAACGGCGCACAGGTGCCCGGCCGCGTCCAAGATTCGTCCCGGTGGGGGTATTGTCCTCCCCGACCTATGCCCCTCGTTTTGCTCGGCGGCCATTTGCCGGCATGCCTTATCAAAGGTCTCAAGTCGGCCTTGCGGCCAGCCGCCGTCTTGCGCAACAGCATTGGCAAGAAGCTCAAGGCTCTGTGGATTGAAGAGTAGTCCCTCTAGACCCTGCTCCCTAGCCTTCGCTATGAAGTCCTGGGCATCGTCAATCCCTGAATGGGCAGTCAAGATATCCCTTATGTTCGAATCAGTGAGTCGATCAAGCCGCAACGTCTTGACATGTGAGGTCGGCGAGACGGCCTCCAGGTGCCTGCGGTCATTGTCGCCTAGCCAATCGGCGTCGCGGCACGAGATTCGGAAGTGAGGCCTACCCAACTTGTCGAGACGCCCGCGAATCTCCTCAAAGGGTGTCCTCGCGTTCAATGAACCAGCTCGAACTTCATCGAGGCCGTCGATAAAGAGAGTCTTTCCCTTCCAGTCGGGATGACTATCCACGTCGAATGCGAGAAAGTCGCGCGCGGTGATCAGGAGAGCTGCTTCTCCAAGCACTCGCTGCTCAGACTCGAACTCTGTGCTCTTGCCGGAACCGGGATCTCCGAGCAACACGTACGCTGGCGCGGACCGGAGCTCATTCAGAGACCGAGAAGTAGTCTCCCTATTCCGGTCTTCATCGTCCTGCGGAATCTCTGTGCATGTGCGTGGAACTATGTAGCTCATGCTTACTCAACCCATTCGTTGGCGGGGACGCTCAAGAACTCATTCAGTGGCACCCCGCCTTCTCCGACGACCAATGGTCTGACAGAATCGAACCGCCTTACAAACTCGGCCATTCCACTGGTACTGGTAGTCTTTCTCAAGCCGCTCTTTACTTCGATAGCAACGAGTCGAGGACCGCGCCTCAGCACAAAATCAACCTCATTCGAACTCTCCCGCCAGTAGTAAAGGCCAACATCCGATGTTGCCGTATTGAACAGGTGTGCTCCGACCGCGCTTTCAGCGATGCGTCCCCAGAATGTGCGGTCAGCCACCGCTTGCTCAAAAGAGTATCCCGACCCCGCAGTCATAAGCGCAGTGTTTAGGACGTTCAGCTTGGGGCTGGAGGCTCTTCTACGATGAGGCTGATTGGCATACTTCGAAAGTCCCGTGAGCAAACCGGCACTGGACAGCAAGTCCAGATAGCGGGCTAAGGTGGTCACGTTTCCGGCGTCTTGAAGTTGCCCGACCATCTTGTTGTACGAAAGAATCTGCCCAGAGTAGGCAGCGCCGAGTTCGAAGAGACGCTTCAGCAATGCTGGCTTTTCTACTCGGGTCATAGCCAGGATGTCCCGCTCGATATTAGGCCCTACTAGAGCTTGGAGCACATAATCGCGCCACCGATCCGGATCCCGTACGAAGCGGGCAGCGCCAGGGTATCCGCCAAAATAGAGATACTCTGATAGGCTAAAGTCAAAGGCCAAGGACATCTCTGTCAACGACCAATGGGTGACATTGACAGGCTCGAACCGTCCGGCCAGACTCTCGTTTAGTCCAGATTGCATCAGCAACGGGGCTGAGCCTAGTATGACCACGTGGAGAGGGCACTCCCTTGTACGGTCGGCGTCCCAGAGACCCTTGATAGTGTCCGACCAGTTGGGAACCTTTTGAATCTCGTCGAACACCAACACGAAGCCGCGTCCGAGCCGCTCCGCCTGCCGCCGGGCATCTTCCCAGTTCTCCACCAACCATTCGGTGTCCCGCACTTGAGGGAGTAGGACAGCTTCCCCGGCGAGTGGTGCAGAGGGAAGCCCAAGGGTGAGGGGGTCGGGTTCGTCCACCGATAGGTAACGGCTATCCTGGTGGATTTGCTCGAGCGCTTGGCGCACGATGAAGGTCTTTCCAGTCTGGCGAGGCCCGAACACCGCAATGATCCTACTCGGCGACTCGGCGAGACGACGGGTAAGAGTAGTGACATGTGAGCGCTGGAATGGACCCATATAAGCAAATTACTCCATTGAGTAAAAATAGTCAACTCAGTAATCCAAGGCCAGTTGTGTAGCCTGAGATAGCCCCGGGTCGCTAGCCCGTATTCTACGACTGCTGTGTCAAGGGCGGAGCGAAAATGTACCGGAGCGGCGGAGCAAATCCGTACCACTCAATTTACATTTAGTCAGTGAGACGATGGTTGGCAGTTCGTTGGAGTTGATCCTGCTGAACGGAGTCCGAACTACAGGTCCTGGGTGT
>JAPOPA010000206.1 GCA_026713145.1 Chloroflexota bacterium | reverse complement strand
CGCCGGTTCCGCCGGGACATCTCTTCAACCCACCTGAGAACGAGCTGAACAACACCATGCCGTTTAGCGACCTCCGAGAATTCATCGACTTCCTCGAAGAAAAGGGCGACCTGCGTCGCATCACGGAACCCGTCAGTCGTGATCTGGAGATCACCGAGATCACCGATCGCACCATCAAATCGGGCGGCCCCGCGCTGCTCTTCGAGAACGTCGAGGGATTTGAGATGCCGTTGGCGATCAACCTCTACGGTACCCATCAGCGAGTGGCCTGGGCGTTGGGTGTGGACGATGTGGACGAGATCACCCAGCGCGTCAGAAAGCTGCTAGGCATGATTCAGGGTCCGCCCGAGGGCATCGTACCGAAGCTCAAAGCTCTCGGCGACCTTGCAAGCGTCGCACGCTCGCGTCCCAAGACCGTGAAGAATGCCCCCTGCCAGGAAGTCGTCATAACCGGAGACGACATTGACCTCAACGCGTTCCCCATCTTGAAGTGCTGGCCCCTCGACGCCGGACGATTCATAACACTTCCCCTCGTCATCAGCCGCGACCCCACAACGGGAAATCGAAATGTCGGCACCTACCGCATGCAGGTATACGACAAACGCACCACGGGGATGCACTGGCAGAGCCACAAGGTCGGCGCGCGCCACGCCCGAGAGGGAGTCGCGCAGAACGCAGAGCGCCTCGACGTTGCCGTCGCCCTCGGTGGCGACCCTGTCTCCATTTGGTCCGGCTCGATGCCCCTGCCACCCGATATCGACGAGTTCGTCGCCGCGGGCTTCATCCGTGACAAGCCGGTCGAACTGGTCAAATGCAGGACGAATGACCTTGAAGTCCCCGCTCAGGCCGAGATCGTTCTCGAAGGGTACGTGATTCCTGGTGAGTTCCGGTCGGAGGGGCCGTTCGGCGACCACACCGGCTACTACTCGCTCGAAGACGACTACTCCGTGTTCCACGTCGAGGCGATCACCCACCGAAAGGAACCCATCTATCCGACCACCATGGTCGGCAGACCGCCAACCGAGGACTACTTCATGGGAAGGGCCAGCGAACGTATCATGCTCCCGGCCCTGCAGCTCACCGTGCCCGAAGTCGTCGACTACAACATGCCTGCCGAGGGCATCTTCACCAACTATGTTCTCGTCTCAATGAAGAAGGAATTTCCCGGCCACGCCCGCAAGGTCATGTACGCCCTTTGGGGTATCGGACAGATGATGCTGGTCAAGGCCATCGTCGTGTTCGACGAGCACGTCAACGTCCACGACCTGTCCGAGGTCGCATGGCGCATCGGTGCGAACGTTGACCCGCGCCGCGACATCGTCTTCGTGGAAGGCCCCGTCGACGACCTCGACCACGCCTCCTCCACACCGCGCTACGGGAGCAAAGTCGGCATCGACGCCACGGCCAAGGGACCGATGGAAGGACTGAGCCGCGAATGGCCTCCTGAGATCGTCATGAGCGACGAAATCAAACGGCTGGTGGACGAGAAGTGGCCGAAGCTCGGGATATAGCCGCGTCCGACCGGCTGCTCAAACGCATTCCGCGGTTCCTGGATGCCGTCAGGTTCCAGGAGAGCATCTTCGCTCTCCCCTTCGCCTACTCCGGGATGGTCCTTGCGGCGAACGGCTGGCCCACATGGGAGCAGTTCTTCTGGATCACCGTCGCCATGGTGAGCGCGCGCACGCTCGGAATGTCCGCCAACCGCATCATCGACCGCGCCATCGACGCTCAGAATCCCCGCACTGCCATGCGCCACCTTCCCGCCGGACTGCTTCGCCTGTCCGACATGGTAGCCCTGTCGCTCATCGCCGGAGTCGTCTTCTTCGTCGCGGCGTCTCTCCTCAATACGCTAGCGTTGAGCCTTGCCCCCGTCGCGGCCGCCTATCTCATCTTCTATCCCTTCACCAAGCGCTTCACTTGGGCAGCCAGCTTCTTCCTCGGCTGGGCGCTGGCAATCGCCCCGTCCGCCGCATGGATCGGCGTGCTGGGGTCCCTCGACTGGGCGCCCGTCGTCCTCTCCACATCCGTCGCCCTCTGGGCCGCCGCATTCGACATCCTCTACCACGCGCAGGACAGGCAGTTCTACACCGAACGCAACCTCCACTCCGTTTCTCGACGCTTTGGTGTCCCCGCGTCCTTTCGCATAGCCCAATCCCTCGACGTACTTGCCGTCTGCTGCCTCTTGGGAGTCGGCGTCCTGCACGATCTCTCCGTCGCCTACTACGTCGGCTGCGTCGTGGCCGCCGCTGTAATCGCCTACAAGTACCGCATGGTCTCCCCGAACGACCTGTCCCGCATGGGAGTAGCCTTCATGCGTACAAACGCCTTCGTCTCCCTCAGCGTCTTCACCGGAACCCTCATTGACGTGCTAGTCCTCTGACAGGGTGAAAAAGGGAAGTCCGTTCACTCTGAGTAGCGTCCATTCACTCCCCCGCCGGGGGCTGACAGGGATAGGCAAAACGCATTTGTAGCTATAACTCTGCCACCTTGCCTGTCATTCCGAGCGGAGCGAGGAATCTAAAATCCATAACCGCAGACCGGACAGCCGGTGCCGCGCTTCTATCGTGACCAAGAGGGGAAACAGCGTAAGAATTCACTATGTCAGCTTTACGTTGTAACAGACACTTTAGATTCTTCGACTCCGCTGCGCTCCGCTCAGAATGACAGTGATGGGGCTCCTTCTCATCAATGGAGAGTGGAGTGATAGTCAAATGCCTACCCCTGTCAGCCCGCCGGGGGAGAGATTCAGAGAGGGGGTCTTCGCAAATCGACTCCCGCCACCGACCGGCTAGGCGAATCGCGCCGCCGATTCCCATCGTGGTACCCTGAAACCCACATGGACTCACCAGGTGAAAATCCCCCCGTCGTCGTAGGCATTTCAGGCGCAAGCGGCGCGGTTCTCGCCCGTGCGACAATCGAACGCCTCCTGTCGGACGAACGGCCCGTCATTGCAACCGCCACCGCAGCCGCGCGCATGGTCTGGCGGCAGGAGTCCGAGGAGTCGTTCGGCGAGGCCCTCGAACGCTGGGCCGACTGGGGCACCTTCACCTACTGCCCGGTCGGAGACCTGGCCGCGCCAATCGCCAGCGGCACCTTCCCCACGGCCGGCATGGTCGTCACTCCATGCAGCATGGCAACCGTCGCCGCCATATCCAGCGGATTCGCCGACAACCTCCTACGTCGTGCCGCGGACGTGACCCTCAAGGAGCACCGCCCCCTCGTTATAGTCCCACGCGAAACGCCCTTGACTGACACCCACCTGGAAAACATGGCGCGCTTGGCGAGGCGAGGCGTCGTCGTACTCCCTCCGCACCCACCCTTCTACCTGGGCGACGCTTCCATAGGCCGCACGGTCGATTTCATCGTCGAGAGGACCATGGTCGCCCTCGGACTTACCGACCGAATGCCCGAAGGCATGACCTACCGCGAACCCGAACGCTACGCTTGAATCTCCCCCCTCGACCCCCTACAATCCCACGCACTCAGCCCCACCCGGAGACGCCCCGCCGATGATCCCATGCCATGAAGCCGTCCAATTCCTCAGCGACACGCGTGGAGACGCAATCGTCGTCAACACCATGACACCCAGCCGGTATTGGAAGGACATTACAAACAACCCGGACTATGACCTCCCCATCGCCGGTGGAATGGGGAAGGCGTCCTCGATGGCGCTCGGTCTCGCCCTCTCCCGGCCCGACAAGAAAATATGGTGCATGGACGGCGACGGCAGCCTGCTCATGAACCTCGGCACCCTCGTGACCATCGCCGGACAGGCCCCTGCCAACCTCGTCCACTTCGTCTTCGACGACGAGGCCTACCAGACGACCGGCGGACAGCCCGTCCCCGGCGCTGGAATCTACGACTTCAAGACGATCGCCCAGGGTGCGGGCTACCCACGCGCCTACATCTTCGACGACCTCGAACACTTCAAGACAGATCTTCCAACCCTCCTCCAGGACGACGGCCCCATCATGGTCGTCCTGAAAATAGATTACCCCGATGGCGGGCCCCCGTTCTCCATGGCCAACACCAAGGCCGCCGTCGCCCGGCTCCGCACCGCCCTGGCGAAGGACGCAAAGTAGAGGGAATTGCCCCTAGGCCCGCCGGAGCGGTTGGCGAGACATTCACGCCATACCCTCATTGATAAGGGAGTGAACGCGAAATCCCCCTATCGTCATTCCCGCGCAGGCGGGAATCCATCTTTGTCCGCTGGTAGTCCAGCACTTAAGGCCGGACACCAGGTCTCGATCAGCACCTGGTACCCAGCCCGGCCTTTGGCTTACGTGAACCCATCCATGGTGACTCTATTGGCAGATCACCGAGGCTCTTCTGGACCACATGCGCTCCTCCACGAGTTCGCCGTCGCTGTCGAGGGGACGCACCCTGTAGGTGTAATCGACGCCTGTCTGGCGTGTGGTGTCGGTCCAGTCCCAGTATTCGTCGTTAAAGGTTTGGAGCGCATCTGATTCCACTCCCAGAAAGTCGAAACGGGTGGTGGTCCATGCCCCGTTGCTGCGATGTCTTCGTTCGACGCGCCATCCGTATGGCGGCGGATCGTCTTCGAATT
>JAPOPA010000205.1 GCA_026713145.1 Chloroflexota bacterium | reverse complement strand
GCCCGGTCCGGCGGGGATGGAAGCGCCTATATTGGCTATGGCAGTCACGAGAACCATCGCAACGACGAGTTCTGGCAGGCTGTCGTATATCTCGTGGAACCCGAAGGAGTATCCGACGAGGACGAACAGACCCGCTTCAAAGAGCCAAACCGGAGCAGAAAGTAGGAACACGACGAGAATGGTCGACGGGCTCTTGAGAGACTGCAGTCCCTCCAGGAACATGTCCGCGATGTGCGTGAGACGGCCCTCGAGAGCCGCAGGCAGCAGGCGCAGCAACAACGAAATCAACGTCCTTACCCTTGTAGGAGCATAAGCCACCACCACAAGGAGACCGAAAGCTACGATGAAGGGAATGCTAATAGCTCCGGCGAGGAGCGGCCATGGCAGACTGAAACTCTCCCCTAAGCCCTCCGCCAAGCCGATCAGCGGCACGAATATGGCGATCACGACGATGAAGAGCAGCAGCGTGAGGGCGTCCAGCAGTCGCTCAATGAAGATGGTCACGAGTGCGCCGGTCTTGCTGACCTTCTCGCGGTCGCCAACGTAGTAGCTGCGGACGAGCTCGCCCAGCCTGAGCGGAAGCAGGTTGTTCGCCATGTAGCCGACGACCACGACGGGGAAGAGTCGAGCGGTCGGGATAGGTCTTATGTGGTGGAGGAGTCTCCGCCAGCGCACCGTGCGAAACCACACGCCAATGAGATACAGCCCAATGCCCGGAACGACGTAGATATAGTTCGCTCCCATTAGTGCATCCAGCAGTCTTCGGAAATCTACCGTGACGAAAAAAAGCGCCACGAAAATGGCGCTGAGTAAAAGCCCGATCCAGACCCTCTTCCCGCCGTTCACATCCTTAGTCCCTAACAAATCGACTCTTGGTCTACTATATCACGATGGCCTTCACACACGATGCTTGGTGCAGGGCTTTCTTGGCGCGCGAGCCGAAGGGTAGGCCTCCTGAGATATCTCTAGTAACGGAAGCAACCGAAACCATAGATACGAATTGCTTGACACGTGAACGCTGACTGATAGCATAGATTTGAAGCTATTCACGCATACTTTCCACATTGAGGGCAGGGCGCCCTTCCTTACTTATGCAACAAGAAGCCTCCTATCGTCGGATCGTCGTAAAGGCGGGAACGGCGCTTCTTACCAACGAAACCGGCAGCCCCAACAATGATGTCATGGCTGGGCTCGTCAATCAGATGTCGAGGCTCCACGGCGAGGGAGCGCGGCTCATCCTCGTCTCATCTGGCGCGGTGGCTGCGGGGCGGGGCGCGGTGGCTGCCGCCGAAGACACTAGCGTTCAGTTCCGCCAGGCGCTCGCCGCTGTTGGCCAGAGTCACTTGATGCACATCTACCAGGACCTCTTCAACGAGTCCGGCATTACGGTCGCCCAGGTGCTCTTGACGCTGAACGACGTGGGAGAAAGACGCACGCGTGGCCAGAAACTGCGCGATCTGAACGTGCGAAACACCCTTGCCTCACTTCTCGATCTGGGCGTCGTTCCGATCGTCAACGAGAACGATGTCGTGGCCGTCGATGAGCTTGCCGGAGCCGGTTTTGGGGACAACGACAACCTTGCGGCACGCGTTGCCAGGGCGATGGACGCCGATCTGCTGATACTGCTGGGAATAGTCAATGGTCTGTACACCTCCGACCCGACCGTCGACCAGAACGCGAAACTGATTCCGACGATTTCTCGGTTCGATCGGAAGATGCGTGCTCGTGCAGGCGCTCCGCGGGATCAGAAAGGGCGAGGCGGCATGGCGACCAAGTTCGAAGCCGCGAAGTTCGCCACCGAGGGCGGAGTGGATGTGGTTATCGCCAGCGGAGAAGAGCCGGATGTGGTGACTCGACTGGCGAATGGTGAACGAGTCGGAACGTACTGCCCCGCCAGCCAGAAGGCGAAGGATAGCCGGAAGAACTGGATCAAGATGAACGTGTCGAAATCCGGGTGGGTGGTCGTGGACGACGGAGCTGCCGACGTTCTTCTGCAGAGAAACCGAAGTCTTCTGCCTGTTGGCGTCACGTCCGTTGTGGGGACATTCGAGCGCGGGGAGGCCGTGCAGATACGTAACGGGCGCGGCATTCAGGTCGCCGCGGGCATCGCCAACTACAGCTCCGTGGAGCTCGGCCGGATTAAGGGCATCCGCTCCGATCGCGTAGCCGAGATCCTCGGCGACCGCTACGGCGATGAGGTCGTTCATCGGCGAGACATGATAAGGTTATAGGCAGCCTGCCGGCGGAGCGCGACAACGTGGATGGCAAGACCGATCTTCAGCAAATGGGCCTACGTGCGCGTGCTGCTTCCCGTGCTCTTTTCCAGACCTCCGCGACCGTCAAGAACCGGGCTCTGCAAGGTGTAGCCGACGCACTCGTTGAGCGTATGGAAGAGATTCTTGACGCCAACGCGCAGGACGAGGATGCCGGACGACGCGACGGCATGCGCGAGCAGATCCTCGGGCGGCTCCCGCGCG
>JAPOPA010000199.1 GCA_026713145.1 Chloroflexota bacterium | reverse complement strand
GATCCCAAATGTGCAACGTCACGTGGCGCAGTCGGGAGCACCGTAAGGAAGCTCATGGCCAGTCGCAGGTGTGTCACTTGGTCAGCCCGACTGCGTCGTCCGGTCCTTTATCGGAGACGCCAGCCTCGTCGAAAGTTGCCATTTCGGATAGGCACGCCGCGGCGGGTCCGACGAGATTCATGGCGAGGACGGCACCTGTACCTTCTCCGAGTCTCATTTCAAGGTCGAGGAGGGGGGCCAATCCCAGGTGCGAAAGGACGGCATGATGTCCACGCTCAGCCGATAGATGGGAGGCGACGAGATAGTCTTTGACATAGGGACATAGGCTGTGAGCTATGAGGGCCGCAGCGCCGGAAATGAAGCCGTCGAGCACCACCGCCCGACGTTCCAGCGCGCCTCCCAGAATTACGCCTGCCAGTACTCCGATCTCGAACCCACCCACCTTTGCCAGCACGTCGAGCCCATCGCAGGAGTCGGGACGGTTCACCTCCAGAGCACGTTGGACGACCGCCGTCTTGTGCGCTAGCTCTGTGTCGTTACGCCCGGTTCCCCGTCCGGTCGTCTCATTGGGTGGCCTCCGTGTAAGGGCCGCGACTATGGCGCTGGAGGCAGTCGTATTTCCGATGCCCATATCGCCCGTGCCTATGAGATCAGCCCCGTTCTCCGCGGCCTCCTGGGCGAGCAGTACTCCTGCATTCACGCACGCCTCCGCCTGATCGCGAGTCATCGCCGGGCCGAGCGTCATGTCCGCCGTTCCCCTGCCGATGCCGAGAACGTGCTGGTCGGGGTGGTCGGGCAGGGGACTGGCCACCCCCGCATCGACAATGACGAGTTCTACTCCCGCATTTCTCGCCAAGACGCTGATGGCAGCACCGCCGGCCAGGAAGTTCAGCACCATCTGGGCGGTGACTTCTCGGGGGTAGGAAGTTACGCCCTGGGCCACGACGCCATGGTCGGCGGCAGCAACGATAGTTGCCTTACCACGGAGCGCGGGTCGATCAGTACGAAATATTCCCGCGAGTTGAATGGACAGCGCTTCAAGTCGGCCAAGGCTGCCGGGAGGTTTCGTGAGACTGTCCTGTCGAAGCCTGGCGGCCCGCTCAGCCTTTTCGTCGGCGGGTGTGATGCGCTCGATCACTTCGTCGAGGGTCATCGTCAGAACTCTATCCCTCGTTGGGCCTTGATGCCCTTGTCCTCGAAGGGGTGTTTGATGAGCTTCATCTCGGTTACGAGGTCGGCGCAGTCGATGAGTTCCTGCGGGGCGTATCGCCCTGTGATAATCACGTGCATCGTGTCGGGACGGCGCTGTAGCGTATCTACGACCTCGGAAACGGGGACCCATCCGTAGTGCATTGCGTAGGTGAACTCATCGAGGACGACGATGTCCTCGTCGCCGTTCAGGATGGCGTGCTTGCAATTGTCCCACTGCTCCATTGCGAGGGCGGCGGTGCGGTCCATGTCCTTGGATAGCCAGGTGAAGCCGTCGCCCATGGACTCGATCGGGATGTCGAGCTTCTTGGCGGCCCGGTGCTCGCCGAACCGAGCGCCCGTGTGCTTGATGAACTGGAACATCCTTATCTTGAAGTCCCGGCCCCAAGCGCGAAAGATCACTCCTAGCGCGGCGGTGGTCTTGCCCTTGCCGTCGCCGGTGTTGACGATGACAAGGCCGTGCCTGACACGACGGCTCTTGACCACCTTCGTCGGGGGTGTCGCGGGGTCACGTTCGCTCATGGATCACCTCACAGGCGGGAATTATGTTCCCTGGCCGCCTGGGTAACTCGCCCTCTCCGTCACGATGTTGGGGTTATGGCCCGTTCCGTTTTGCGAGTGCTCGTCCGCCGGGCCAATCAGGCTAATCGCCAGAGCACCAGTCGCAGGGTCGCGGTACACGGCGGACTTCACGCCGAATGCGGACTCAATGGTGTCGGGAGTGAGGACGTCCTCCGGCGATCCCTCGGCGAGGAGCTGTCCTTTGTTCAGCAGCACCAGCTTGTCGCAGTAGCGCGCGGCCATGTTCAGATCGTGGATGGCCGCGACTGCGGTGAGGCCTTCGTTGACGAGCCGGTCGAGATTGGGACTGTCCATATAGGGGAAGCCGAGGGCGTTTATCGTATCGTAGCGCTGCTGGTCGGTGATGATGAGGATGATATTGGGCTGGGTCATGGCCGGGCTCCTGAGGCTAACGATTTACCACCGAGTTCTCCGAGTCAGAGGAGTACACCGAGGGATTTAACCACAAAGACACAAAGAGCACGAAGGGTGATTTGGCTGAATCGTAGAGGGTTCGTTGGGCTGGACGTCAAGTAAGAAGAATGAAAACGCCATAGACTGTCATTGATATGGAGCAAGGAGTGTCCCATACCAAGGCTAGTTGTGGTTCTCGTTCTGTGTATTGCCATGTTTTCAATAAGCTCGCCGGTTGGG
>JAPOPA010000366.1 GCA_026713145.1 Chloroflexota bacterium | reverse complement strand
CTCGGCCATGCCGACGAGGCGGGAGTTGGTCACATAGGCGAGAATGGCCGGATCGGTCTCGAGGACGTGGGCGAAGTGCATGTTAGTCGGGGAGTAACCTGACACGCGGCAGTTTCGGATGATCGTGCCGGTCGGGTCGCCGGTCGCCTCGAACTCGCGCTTCAGGTCCTGGAGGGCGTTCAGCACCGCCGAGGTTTCGTCGGCGGTCAGCGTATTTTTGATGACGACGTAGCCGAAAACATCGAAGTGGTAGCGCTGGGCGGACGTGAGGGCGGGGAAAGGTCGTTGGAGGGAGTCGGCACCGGTGGGGGTCAAGGTACTCTTCCTTGAATTCTCACTTACCGTCGCCGTCCGACCAAAAGGCGATCGGAGCCTCGGCTCGTTACAATGCTCACTCCGCCACTTCGGTGTTTTTCGTGTGCGGTTCTTACACCATAGTTGCCTTCTCCTTCCACCCAAACGTGACTGAATTCTTGAGATAGGTTGAACAGAGCATCGTGGACTTCACGATACTCGGAATCGAGAAATGGCTCCCTTTGTCCTTCTGTAAATTTGTCTTTCTTCTTGACGAGGGGAGACGTTCTATCGTTCTTAATCAAAATCTCCAAGGCATTGACGAACTTCACTGCGAAATCTGATAGGTTTCCCCGATATTCTGAGAGACAAATCTCCACGCCGTCGACTTGTCGCAGAATTCCCAGTTTTGCAAGTTCATCGAAGAACCCTTGTTCCGCATTCGCGCCGAAAAACTCGCAAAGTCCGCGATCCCTGTCTACACTAGATTCCTTTAGAAGACTGCACGAGGATATACGGTTGCGCACGTATGCTTGATGTTGCTTCCACAGGTCGGTGCCATCCCAGTCAATGTCAGCTACATCAAGCCAGCTCACGTGTTTTGCGGCGAGAGAACTCTTGGAGAATTCCTTGAATATCCGGACAGTGCGAAGTTTATCCTCATTAACCCCCGCCCGACACTCATTGAACGGGGTAAGGTAAGACACTGATACGCAGTGATCTTGGTATGCCGCGCGTAGGCCCAAAAAGTACTTTTCTAACTGTCCGGATTCCGCGGATTCTTCTTTGGTCTTAACTTCGATTCCAACGATTCGCTTGACTGGGTGATCGCTCCTTATGCAGATGTCAACTCTTCCTTCGCCTGCAGCCTCCTCAGTAGAAATTTCGGCGCAGTCGGGAGGTGCCCAGCCGTCCGGTGTGGCTAGACGCCATACACCATCGAACAACGAGCGATCCTCACATAAGCTCTCCCTCAATGCATCAGCGAGAAACTGAGAATGAAATTGTTCTGTTCCACCTGTCACGGTTTCAATTGTCTCAAATATATTCATTGAAGCTCCTTTGAAAAAGACTCGATTATCAGCATAGAGCGCCAATTTCATCCCACGATGTCGCGGAAGACTCGGAGGTAGTTGAGACCGAGGAGCTTGCGGAGCTCGTCCTCGTTGAAGCCGCGCTTGGCTAGGGCCATGGTGAGGAGGGGCCAGTCGGCGAAGGTCTGGTAATCCACGTTGTAGTAGTCGTCGTGGACGCGATGTTCGCGGCGGAAGCCACTCCAGTCGAATGCTCCGTGCGGAAGATCGGCCATGTCGTCGGGATACTCGATCAGAGAACCCGTTTGTCCGCCGGGACCGCACTTGTCGTTGCCGATGCCCACGTGGTCGAGGCCCATGACGTTTACAAGGTGGACGACGTGGTCGACGAAGTGGTCGAGGGTAGCGGCGTTCGACTCGTCCTGCACGAAGCCCGGAACGATGGTGACGCCGAAGAAGCCGTTCTGGTCGGCGATTGCCTTGGCGAGTTCGTCGCTCTTGGCGCGGTCGTGGTACGTGACGGCCTTCGCGTTGGAGTGGCTGACGATGACGGGCGAGGTCGAAAGCTCGATGGCGTCCCAGCCGACGGCCTCGCTGCAGTGGCTCACGTCGACGATCATGTTCAGCTCGTTGAGTCGCTCGACGACGGTGCGACCGAAGTAGGTTATGCCGCTGGGGTTGTGCTCAGTGCAGCCGTCGCCCACGAGGTTGCGGAGGTTGTAGGTCAACTGGACCTGGCGGAGGCCGAGATTGTAGAAGAGGTCGATTCGATCAATGTCGGTCCCGAACGGGACGGTGTCCTGGAAATCGATGATGACCCCGTGCTTGCCCTCGCTATAGACCCGCTCGATGTCGTCGGCAGTCAGGATGAGGGCGACCTCGCCGCCCAGCACGTCGATCATCGACCGTGCCTCGGCGATGCGTTTGACGGCGGACTCGAATGCGACTTCTATGCGGCTGCCGGCTATGTAGGTGCCGGCGCCGATAGTCACTCCGGATGTCTTCCACAGGCCAACGTAGTCCTTCACGGCGTCGGGGTTGGTCTGCACCTCGCGGGCGGCCATTCGGGCCAGGCGGTTGCCAGCGATGCCCCGGTCAACACCTCGCGCATTGAGCTCGGCGAGGGTGGCCCGCATATTGTCGTTGAATAGGAAGCCGGACGTGGCGGGCGGCTGCTGCGCGTCGATGACAAGGGCCTCGTAGTGAAGCTCGCGGGCCTCGGCGGGTGTGAGGGAAGGTGGACGGATGGGATCTCGGACGGATGGCATGGGCGCTCCTTCGGAATCGTGTTGCGTGATGATACCAAATCGTCTCGCCAGATTCTTTGCCTCGTACGGCTTTCGCGTATAATCGGCGAAACTCTGAAGGGGGCCGGAGCGATGAAGACGTACAGGGTGGCGATTCTCGGCTGCAGAAGCAGGGGGACGACGGCGGCGCGGGCCTATCACGCCCACCCGCGGACGGAGGTTGTCGGCGTGTGCGACCTCGTCCAAGAGCTTGTGGACACCCTTGGAGACCAGCTGGGCGTCTCGGCGAGGTATGACGACCTCGACAAGATGATCGTGGAGACGAAGCCGGACATCGTCGCGATTCCGACGGGAACGGAGTTCCACTATCCCCTCGCGATGCGGGTGCTGGAGCACGGAGTCCACATCGAAGTCGAGAAGCCGATCTGCGTCGAACTACATCAGGCAGACGAAGTGCTTGCGAAGGCGTCCGAGAAGGGTGTTCGAGTCGCTGTGCACCACCAGTCGCGTTCAGGTGGTGCGTTGCGCGCGATTCACCGGGTGATTGCGGACGGTCGCATCGGCAGGGTGCGACACGTCAATAGCAGCGGCAAGGGCTACTACGGCGGATACGGGCTGCTGAACATCGGTACGCACTCGCTTAACTCAATGATGAAACTCACCGGCCACTGCAGGCGGGTGTACGCGACGGCGAGGACGGATGGGCGTCCCATAACTCCAGGAGATGTGGTGCCCTCGCCCAGTGGTATGGGAACGCTGGCCGGTGAGTCGATCAGCGCACATTTGGAGTTCGACGATGGTGTGACCGCCACGCTCCTTCAGCAAAGGATGCCCGAGGTGGACAAGGCGGGGCACATCCTGGAGATTCTCGGCACGGAGGGGCGCGCGCTCTTCAACACTTCATATGGCGCGTGGTTGTTGGG